>JBNJDJ010000002.1:0-94253 GCA_051744845.1 Bacillota bacterium | reverse complement strand
AAAGTAATTTTTGATAAAATAAGAGCTGTAACTTCTGGTCAATCTGTAGTTTTTTATAAAGACGACTATATATTAGGTGGAGGAGTTATAGAAAATAGGATTAAACTTAAATAATTATAACTTTTAGACAAATTTTTACTAATTTGTCTATTTTTTTTTATAAAAATTTAAAAATTAGTTTATAACAAAATATCTAGGGTATTTATCTTTTAAGCATATAAAAGGGAGTAATTATGTATAAAAGATTATTTGTAGTTTTTATAGTTATATTAATTTTTATTTTAGGATTTGGGAATATAGGTTTTAGTGATGACGAAGATATTAAAAATATACTTATATTTCAATCTTATGCTCAAGATTTTAAATGGACAAATGAGTTTCAAAAAGGAATATCAAGTCAAATTTTAGATAGTGATTTAAAAATTAATTTTCAAGTAGAATATCTAGATACTAAAAGAAATTTTTCAAAAGATTATATTGATAAATTGTTAAATTTTAATATATACAAATATAAAGATAAAGATTTTGATTTAGTCTTAGCTATTGATAACAATGCATTAGAATTTGTTATTGATTTAAAGAAATATATTTTAAAAGATGTATCTGTAATTGCTTCTGGAATTAATAATGGTAAAAGTTATAACTTAAATAAAGATTATTATATTATAGAAGAAAAAATTAATTACATAAAAACTTTAAATTTCATGAAAGATTTAAATAATGATTTAGAAAAGATATATATTATTATTGATAAAACGACTACTGGCAAAAAAATAAAAAGAGAAATAAAACAAGAAGTTAAGAATAATAATATTGATGAATTGTCATTTGAATTTATATCTGATTATTCAATAAAAGGAATTACTGAACTAATTGATAAAAAAGATAAAGATATTGGTATATTATTTTTACTTTATTTTATTGATGGGGAAAATAATAAATATAATTATAGTAGTGTAATTAATCATATAAGTAAAGATTCTAAAATACCTATTTTCAGTGTATGGGATTTTTATATAAATGAAGGTGTAATAGGAGGTTATCTGACTTCACCGTTATTATATGGGAAAATAACTGGAAAAACTGCAATTGATTTTTTAAAAGGAAATCAGATATTATCATATAGAGAAAATTTAGATAATTATGAAGCAAAAATTTTAGATTATAAGATATATAAAGGTTATGAATATTATTTTGATAAATTACCGCAAAATATTAAATGGATTAATAAACCACAGTCTTATTTTGAAAAAAATAAGGAAATTATTATGACTTTTTTAGTTATAGTAATAATATTAATTATTTTGATTTTTATAACTTTAGATAATCTAAAACGTCAAAAAGAAATAAACCAAAAGAATAAAGAAATGGTAAATATTCAAAAGGAATTAATATATACATTAGGAGATGTTATTGAAACTAGGTCCGGAGAAACTGCTAATCATGTTAAAAGAGTATCTAAAATTGCTGAATTTTTAGCTATAGAGTTAGGTAAAAAAAATATTGCAGAAAAGATTTTGATAACTTCACCTTTACATGATTTAGGTAAAATTGGAATTTCAGATAAGATTTTAAAAAAACCAGGGGACTTAACTGATGAAGAATATGAAAAAATTAAAAAACATACAGTTTTAGGATATGAACTATTAAATAATAAAAAAAGTGAAATTTTAAATATTGCTGCTAAAATAGCTTATCAACATCAAGAACACTGGAATGGAAATGGTTATCCACAAGGATTAGCAGGAAAAAATATATCAATTTATGCAAGAATTGTAACGGTTGCTGATGTATATGATGCATTAAGAAGTAAGCGAGTTTATAAAGAAGCTTGGGAGGTAGATAAAACACTAGATTTTATTAAAGACCAAAAGGGAAAAATGTTTCAACCAGAAATAGCTGATATTGTTTTAAAAAAATACAAAGAAATTGAACAAATTAGAAATTCAAATTTATAATTTAAGGAGGAAATATGTATAGAGGAAATTTAGTGAAATTAAGAGCTTATGATGAAAAAGATATTCCCAAATTATTGCATTTTATTAATGAACCGGACATAAAAAGAAATATTGACTCAGGAATTCCATATATATACACAAGAAAGGATCAAGAAAAAATATTTAAAAGTAGAAAAAAAAATAAAGACTATATTTTTGCAATTGAGAGTTTAGACCATGGTAAATTTATTGGTGGTTGTTGTATAAAAAATATTGATTGGAAAAATAGTCATTGTGAAATATCTTTATTTATTAGCCCTAATAATTGGGGAAATGGTTTTGGAAAAGATGCTTTAAAAATTTTGATAAAATTTATATTTAGACAGATGAATTTAAATAAAATAAAATTAAAAGCTTATTCTTTTAATAAGAGAGCTCAATCTATATATAAAAATATTGGTTTTAAAGAAGAAGCAGCTTTAAGAGAAGAAATTTTTAGAGATGGTGAATATCACGACGAATTTATTTTTGGTCTTTTAAAAACTGAGTATACAATTTAAATTTATTAAATTAAATGATATAATATATATAGTTATGAATTTATAGAATATAGAAGGAGACAAAATGAGATTAGTTTTTTTAGATAAAGATAATACTATATTTTCTCAAATGGCTGAAGGATTAGCTAAAAGATATAATAAATTAGATGATTTGGAGATTTGTTCATGTGGAGAAAAAAAAGGAAAAAAGTTAAATAAAGATATGATTGATACTATGAAAGAAATAGGGATTGACTTAAAGAATAATAAAATAAATTCAATAAAAGATTTTAAACAAATTGATATCTTAATAACTTTAGATTCAGAAATAAATAAGCTAATTATGCCTAAACGAGCTAAATTATCTTTTAATTCTAGCGTATATAAAGATGATTTAGAAAAGAGTAGAGATATTTTAAAAAAAGATATTATTAAACTTTTGAATGATATAAAAAAAGGAAAATATAATTAAAAAAATACCTCCATGATTTGGAGGTATTTTTTATAAAACTTTTAAAGTTTTTGTCTTTTAGTATAAGAAGTATGAAGTAACTCATGAGCTTTTTTACCATAAGGCTTACCAAGGAAATCTTCATATAATTTCTTGATTTCAGTATTTTCATGAGACTTTCTTACTTTCTTATTTTCGTCTTCAAGATATAAAGCTTGTTGACGTTTTTTAAGAATTTCACTATCGCCGTGGTGATAAGGTTGGCCACCGCCACCGATACATCCACCAGGACATGCCATAATTTCAATTGCATCTAATTTACAATCTCCACCTTTGATACATTCAAGTAATTCTCTAGCATTTCCTAGTCCATGAGCAATACCAATATTTAATGTTAAATCACCGATTTCTACTTCGGCAGATCTAATTCCGTCCATTCCACGAAGGTCAGTAAAGTTAACATCTTCTAATTCTTCACCTGTAATCCATTCATAAGCAGTACGTGTAGCAGCTTCTATAACACCACCAGTAGTACCAAAGATTACACCAGCACCTGATGATTCACCCATCATTTTATCAAAGTCATCATCTTGCATATTTGCTAAGTTTAATCCAGCTTCTTTAATCATATGAGAAGCTTCTCTAGTAGTGATTACTAAATCAACATTAGATTCTTCATCATTTGTCAATTCTGGTCTATGAGCTTCAGCTTTTTTAGCTACACATGGCATTAATGAAACAGTAACTAAGTTATCTGGATCAATATCGTGTTTTTCAGCATAATATGTTTTTGCAATAGCACCAAACATAATATGTGGTGATTTAGCTGATGATGGAATATCAAGTAATTCTGGATAATTATGTTCAATAAATTTAACCCATGCTGGACAACAACTTGTTAAGATTGGAAGTGTACCATCATTTTCAATTCTATGAACTAATTCACTTGCTTCTTCCATAATAGTTAAGTCAGCAGCAAAGTCTGTATCAAATACTCCATCAAAACCTAAGTTTTTAAGAGCTGATACCATTTTGCCTGTAACTAAAGTACCAGGTTCCATACCAAATTCTTCACCTATAGCAGCTCTTATTGCAGGAGCTGTTTGAATAATTACGTGTTTTTCAGGATCAGCTAAAGCATCCCAAACTTTACTAGTTTTATTAGTTTCTGTTAATGAAGCTGTTGGACATACTGCAACACATTGTCCACAATAAGTACATGCAGTATCTTTCATATCTAAGTTAAATGTCGGACCTACTACTACATCAAACCCTCTATCTATACCTGATAAAATACCACAAGTTTGTACTTCATTACACATTGTTTCACATCTTCTACACATAATACATTTATTAGGATCTTTAACTATAGAGAAACTAGATTTGTCCTTTTTATAATCCATCTTTTTCCCATCATATGGAATTTCTCTAATATTTAATTTTTCAGCTAAAGATTGTAGTTCACAATCTAAGTTTTTAGGACAAGTAAAACAATCTTGAGGATGGTTTGATAAAAGAAGCTCTACTGAAGTTCTTCTCCCTCTAATAGCTCTAGGAGTATTAGTTTTAACAACCATACCATCAGAAACTTTTTCAACACAAGAAGGAGCTAAATTATTTCTTCCTTCAACTTCTACAACACACACTCTACAAGAAGCACATTGATTAACAAAATCTAGACCTTCTAAATTCATATGGCACAATGTAGGAATTTCTATTCCTAAAGAATTTGCAGCTTCTAAAACTGTAGTGCCAGGATTTACTTGTGTTTCTTGACCATTAATTGAAATCTTTAATTTATCTGACATTTTTATCTCCTTTCTACGGCTTTATAACTGCATCAACTGGACAAACATCATAACATGCTCCACACTTGATACATTCATCTTCATTAATTTCATGAGGTTGTTTTCTTTCTCCTGAAATACAATCTACAGGACACTTGCCTTTACAAGCAGTACATCCAATACATTTTTCTTTATCAATTTTATAACTAGCTAATGCTTTACATTCACCAGCAGGACATTCTCCATTAACGTGAGCTACATATTCATCCCAGTAATAATCAAGAGTACTTAAAACTGGATTTGGAGCAGTTTGACCTAAACCACAAAGAGCAGTATCTTTTATTGATTCTGATAATCTCTTTAAGTTTTCAAGATCTTCCATAGTGCCCTTACCTTCAGTTAATTTTTCTAACAATTCATATATTCTAGTTGTACCAACACGACAAGGAGTACATTTACCACAAGATTCATCTTGAGTAAAATCTAAATAGAATTTAGCAATTGAAACCATACATGAAGTATCGTCCATTACAATCATTCCACCTGATCCCATCATTGATCCAATTTCTAGTAGTGAATCATAATCAATAGGAGTATCTAAATCTTGTTCAGTAATAACTCCTCCTGAAGGTCCACCAGTTTGTACAGCTTTAAATTCATGATCTCCTCTAATTCCACCACCTATATCATAGATGATTTCTCTTAAAGTAGTTCCCATAGGAACTTCAACTAAACCAACATTATTAATAGCACCTGCTAATGCAAATACTTTTGTACCATTTGAATTTTCAGTCCCAATTTTGTTAAACCAATCAGCACCATTTAAAATAATAGGTGGTATATTTGCAAAAGTTTCTACATTATTAACATTTGTAGGTTTTCCTTTAAACCCACTTTCAGCAGGGAAAGGTGGTTTGTTTCTAGGTTCTCCTCTAAGTCCTTCTGTAGAAGCAATTAAAGCAGTTTCTTCACCACATACAAATGCACCTGCACCGTATTTAAGTTTTATCTTGAAATTAAAGTCTGAACCGAAGATATTTTCACCTAATAATCCGTTTTCTTCAGCTTGATTAATTGCTATTTTAAGTCTTTTTATAGCTAGTGGATACTCGGCTCTAATGTATATTAAACCTGTTTCAGCACCAATTGCATAACCTGCAATAGCCATAGATTCTAATACTGAGTGAGGGTCACCTTCTAAGATAGAACGGTCCATAAATGCACCAGGATCACCTTCATCTGCATTACATATAATATATTTTTCGTCTCCTTCTGCACCATTAGCAAATTTCCATTTTAATCCTGCAGGGAATCCACCGCCACCACGGCCTCTTAATCCACTATCAGTTACAATATCAATTACATCTTCTGGACTGTGATCACTTAAAACAGTACCTAAAGCTTCATATCCTCTATAAGCAATATATTCATTAATATCTTCCGGATTAATAAGCCCACAGTTTCTAAGAGCAATTCTTAATTGTGGCTTGTAAAAAGACATATCTGATTGATCATTAATTTTTGTTTTTAAATCTGGATCTTCATATAATAATCTTTCTACTTTTCTTCCTTTAATAACATGTTCATCAATTATTTCTTCCACGTCAGCAGCTTTTACTTTTACATAAAAAACATTATCTGGGTGGATTTTTATAATTGGACCTTGTTCACAGAAACCAAAACATCCTGTTTTTAAAACTTGTACTTCCTTTTCATATCCTTTTTCTTTTAACAATTTATTAAAATTATCAATGATCTCTTGGCTTTCAGATGCCATACATCCAGTACCGCCACAGACCATTATATTTAAACGATAAATGCTCATTTAAACCTCCTTTTACGCTTTATCAAAGTTCTTATTTATAACTAAATCTTCTAAAATTTCATGATTTTTAATATGCTTTTCAATTAAATCAGAAACTTTATCTTTAGTAATTGGCCCATATAATACTGGATCTTCGCCAGGCATATTAACTTGTACAGTTGGTTCAGAATGACAATATCCTAAACATCCAACTTGTACTACCTTTACTTTATCTAAGCCTTGCTCATTAATTTCATCAACTAATGCATTTAGTGTTTCTCTTGCACCAGATGCTATACCACAAGTAGCCATACCAACTAATAATTCGATTTTATCTTCTCCGTCACCACTTTCACGAAGATTAACTCTTTTTTGCTGCTCATCTCTAATTGTTTTTAATTCATCTAAAGATTTTATTGACATTTAATCCTCCTCTGTATATTCAGAAATAATACCACTTACTTCTTCTGGAGTAACGCTTCCATAAACTTTATCGCCAATCATTACAACTGGAGCAAGTCCGCAAGCACCAACACATCTTACATCCTTAAGAGTAAATTGTTTATCAATAGTAGTTTCGCCAGTGTCAATACCTAATTGTTCTTTAAATTCATCTAATACTTTATCAGCTTTTCTAACAAAACAAGCAGTCCCCATACAGACACTAATAGTATATTTTCCTACTGGATTTAAATTAAAGTAAGAATAAAAACTAGCAACACCATAAATCTTAGAAGTTGGAATATCTAAACTTCTAGCAATGTGTACTTGTATAGCTTCTGGTAAATAACCAAAAATACCCTGAGCATGATGAAGTACATGAATTAATTCCTCATCATACTTTTCTTCATTTAGATCTTTGATATAAGAATCAAGCTCTTCAACTTTTTCTTTATCAAATTTATCTAAAGAAAATTCTTTTGACATCAATACACCTTCCTTTCAAAAAAATAACATAATTTAAATAAACATAAATTGCTTGTTATAATTATAACAGATTAATTAAAATATTTAAATTATTATTTTAAAAAAAGTTATCTTTTTTCCTTAATATTAGGGAAGAACCGAGAAATTGTTATTGATTTACTATTTGGAATTTTCAAAAAAATTAGGTAAACAAGATTATTGCATATATAGTTTTTATAAACAATATGTTAATCGTGATTTTGTCATTATATAATTACAAAAAAATGATAAAAAATATTTTAAAACGGATGTTTGTGTGATATTATATATATTAAAGAAGATAAAATTAGGAGGTGAAGATTGTTTTAAAATAAATTTATTATTTTTCAGATAAATTTATATATAAAACAATTTATAAAAAATGATTAAATTTTTAATTGGCAAGAGTTTAACAGGTAAAACATATAAAATTTTAGATGAAATAACTTCCGATAAATTAAATAAAAATATATATTTAGTACCTGAGCAATTTAATCTAGAAGCAGAAAGAAAATTAATTAAACATAAAAACTTAGATGGACTTTTAAATATAGATTGTATTTCTTTTAAATGGCTTACTAAAAAAATAATATCTAAAGTCGGCGGGTTAGATGAGGTTGAAATAGATGAATTTGGAAAAACTATGGTTTTAAAGAATATATTAACTAAAAGTAGAAAAGAATTAAAATACTTTAAAAAGAATTCATTTAATAAAGGAACTATTGATAAATTTATTAATGCATTTTCTAAATTTAAGTTAAGTAATTTAGAATATGAAAAAATAAAAAATATATTTGAAAATGATGAAATAGATCCATATTTAAAAATTAAGTCTAAAGATATTTTAAAAATATATAAATCATATATTAACTTCATGAAAAATAATTATTTTGATGATGAAGATAGATTAAAATTTGTTTTAAAAAAGATAGATGAATTAAAGTACTTTGAAGATAAAAATATATGGATAGATGAATTTCATGGATTTAATGAGTTACAAAAAGAACTTATAAAAAAGATGTTTATTCAAGGAAAAAATGTAACTATTTCTTTGAATTTAGATCCGAAATTTAATGAAATAAATCAATTTAAAAATGTAAGACAAACTTTTATTGAATTGCAAGATTTATGTAAAAAAAACAATTTAGATTATAAAATAGTAGAATTTAATGAAAGATATATTGAAAATGATGAGATTAAAACTTTATCAAACAATTTATATAAATTTCCTAATAAAGTATATAAAAAAGAATTGGAAAATATAAAAGGTTTTATATCTAAAAATAAAGAAGAAGAAGTTGAACAAATAGCTATTGAAATGAATCATTTAATTAGAAATAATAAAAATTTAAATTGGTCAGATATTAATGTTGTATTAAGTGATTTAAGTGAGTATAAATTATTTATTAAAAAGATATTTAAACAATATAATATACCTTATTTTATAGATGAAAAGATTTCTATAATAAATAACTCGATTATTGAATTTATCATCTCAGTTTTAAAAATGATAAATGGTAATTTTAGAGATAAAGATGTATTTACTGTGATAAAGACAAATTTTTCTAAATTAGATAAAGATGAGGGAGAAATCTTAGAAAATTATGTAAAAGAATATGGCATTTATGGTAATTTGTGGAAAAAAGATTTTACCCGTGGAAAAAAAGAATTTGATAATGATAAAGGAATAAATAAGGAAAAGTTAAAAGAAATAAATAGGATAAGAAAAAAGTTTATTAATCCTTTTTTAGAATTAAATAAAAATATTAATAAAAAAAATATTGATGTTTCTAAATTTACAATTTATTATTATGAATTTTTAAAAGATTACGGTTTAATAGATTCTTTAGAAAAGTGGATTTTAAAATTAAGAATTAATGAAGAATTAGAAAAAGTAAATGAAAATACTCAAATATGGAATATAGTAATGAAAGTTATTGAACAATTAGTAGAATTATTTAATGATAAAGGTTTGAATTTAAGTGAATATATAAAGATCTTAAAACAAGGATTTTTAGAATATGAGGTAGGAATTTTACCTAGCTTAGATGATAAAGTAATTGTTGGAGATGTTCATAGAACTAAGTTATCTGATGTAAAAATATTATTTATATTAGGAATAAATGATGGGAACTTACCTAAAACAGTTGAAAATAAAGATATTTTTTCAAAAGATGAAAAAATGTATTTAAAAGAAAATGGACTAGATTTAAAACTAGATATAGATTATAAAATAAATGAAGAAAATTATAATATTTATAAATTATTTTCAAAGCCACAAAACAAATTATATTTATCTTATGCCTTATCAAATAATGAAGGAAAGTCATTAAGACCTTCAATATTAATAGATAAAGTTAAAAGTATATTTCCAAATATTAAGTTTAGAAATATTATAAATTCAACTAAAAAAACTATTGTTACACAAAAATCTAGTTTAAAATATCTAATTTATAATTTAAGAAGAAAAGTTGATGGATATGAAATAGATGATTATTGGTATAAAGTTTATAATTGGTATTTATCAAATTATTTAAAAGAAGATAATTGGATTAAATCTGCTTTATTTTATGATAATAGTATTGAAACTATAGGTAAAGATTTTGCAAAACAAATATATGACTTACCTTTAGTTACTTCAGTTACGCAGTTAGAAAAATTTCAAAAATGTCCATTTAGTCATTTTATTAAATACGGGCTAAAACCTAAAGAAATTAAAGATTTCGAAATTGAATTACCTGATTTAGGTTTAATGTTTCATAAAGCATTAGAAAATTTTTCTAAATTAATAAAAGAAAAAAATTTAAAATGGGATAATTTAACGAAAAAAGAAAGTGATAAATATGTTAAAGATATAATTAATAATTTAACAAAAAATTATTCTAATAATATTTTTGATGATAATTATAGAAATAAGTATTATAAACAAAAAATTGCTAGAGTTGTTAAAAGGTCAGTTTGGACTTTGAGAAATCATATAATAAAAGGAAATTTTTCACCTACATCATTTGAAGTTAATTTTAGTCAAACTAAAAAAGGATTAAATCCAATTGTTATAAATTTAAATGAAAAGCAAAAATTAATTTTAGAAGGTAAAATAGATAGATTAGATATACTAGATTACTTAGATAAAAAGTATTTAAAAGTAATAGATTATAAATCAGGTAATCCTTCCTTAAAATTATCAAATATTTATAACGGCGAAAAAATACAACTAGTAATTTATTTAAAGGCATTACTAAATGATCCATTATATTTTCAATCTGATAAAACTATGCCTGCTGGTATATATAATTTTCAAATTGATGATCCTATTGTTGATTTTGAAAAAACTGAAGATTTAGATAAAAAATTAATTCAAAAAATGAAAATGGATGGGATTTCATTAGATGATATAGAAATTGTAAAAAGAATTGATGAAAATATTGAAAAAAATAATGAATCAGATATTATTGATGTGAAATTAAAGAAAAATGGGGATTTTTATGCTAGGTCTAAAGTTTTGAGTGAAAAAAACTTTAAAAGACTTCTTAAACACGTAGAAACTATAGTGAAAAATACAGGTGATAAAATTGTAAATGGTTCTTGTCAAATAACACCATTGAAGATGAATTCTAATTATAGTGCATGTGATTTTTGTGATTATAAAGGCATTTGTCAGTTTGATAAAAAGATAAAAGGTAATGAATTTAAAGAAAATGAGAATTTAAAAGATAAAGAAGTTATTAAAAAATTAGAAAAATACGGTGATAAAAATGATTAATTGGACAAATAATCAAAGACAAGCTTTTGAAAGTAGAAATCAAAACTTATTATTATCTGCTGCAGCAGGTTCCGGCAAAACTGCCGTTTTGGTAAAAAGGATTATTTCTTTAATAATAAATGATAAAGTTGAAATTGATAAAATGTTAATAATAACATTTACTAAAGCGGCTGCTGGTGAAATGAAAGAAAGAATAGTAAAAGGTTTATCAAAAGCTTTAACTGAAAGTAAATTTGATAATAAATTTTTAAGAAAACAAATCAATATGGTTAATAATGCTAATATCTCTACTATACATTCATTTTGTATGGAAGTTATTAAAAGAAATTTTCATTCTACTATTGTTGATCCATCTTTTAGTATATTAGATTCTACTGAAAAAGAAATTTATTTTACTGAAGCAGTTGAAAAGCAATTAGAGATTGAATATGAAAAAAAGAAAGATGAATTTATTAATTTAGTGGAAAGATATACTTCAAATAGGTCGGATGATGAATTAATTACTATTATAAAGAGGATATATAATTTTATTCAATCAAAACCCGATTCTTTTAAGTGGTTAGAAGAAAAAATTGAGTTTTATAAAATAGATAAAGAAAAAGTTAATAAACATATATGGATAAAAAGATATAAAGAGATTTTAAAAAGAGATTTAGACGATGCTAGTTTATATCTAAATGAAGCAAAATCAATTGCTAATGAATCTAGCGGTCCAAAGGAATATGTAGAAGCTCTAGATAGTGATATTAATTTGATTAATAATTTAAAAAAATATTTAAAAGAAGATATTGACTTGTTTTTTAAAAAAATCAATGATATAAGTTTTAAAAGATTATCTAGAATTAAAAAGGAAAGAAAAAAAGAAATTGATAAAAATTTAAAGAAAAGAGTAAAAGATTTAAGAGATAATTATAAAAAAATAGTTAGAAATTTAAATAAAAGAATTACAAATAAATCTTTAGATACTCAGATTAAAGAATTAAATGAATTGTATAAAGACTTAAAATATTTAGTCTCAATAATTAAATCTATAGATGAAAAATTTATTAATAAAAAAATAAAAGAAAACAAAATAGATTTTAATGATTTAGAACATTTTGCACTAGATTTATTAAAAAGTCAAGAAGTATCTGATTTTTATAAAAATAAATTTGAATATATTTTTGTAGATGAATATCAAGATACAAACTTAATCCAAGAGACAATAGTTAATTCAATTAAAAGAGAAGACAATTTATTTTTAGTAGGAGATGTAAAACAAAGTATTTATAAATTTAGACTTGCAGAACCTGATTTGTTTTTGAATAAATATAATAGATTTAGTTCAAAAAATAACTCTTTAAATAGAAAAATTGATTTATCTAAAAACTTTAGAACTAGAGAAGAGATATTAGATGGTATAAATTTCATTTTTAAAAATTTAATGTCAAAAGATTTTGGTGGTATAGATTATAAAAAGGAAGTCTTTTTAAATAAAGGATTAGATTTTAAAAAAAGTAAAGAAAACTTTGAAATCAATTTAATAAATGCAGATAAAAATTCATTAGGTAAAGATAAATTAGATGATGAAATTATGAATTTAAAAAGTGCAGAAATAGAAGCAAAAGCAATTTGTAAAAAAGTTAAAAGTTTGATTGGTAAAAAAACTTATGACCCTTCTTTAAATGAGTTTAGAGAAATAGAATATAAAGATATTGTTATATTAATGAGAGCTACTGCAAGTTGGGGAATTACTTTTGAAAAAATATTTTCTAAACAAGGAGTTCCTTTATATTTCGATGGTGGCGAAGGATATTTAAATACTTTAGAAATCCAAATTATTTTAAATTTATTAAAAATAATTGATAATAAAAGAAACGATATAGAATTAATTTCAGTTATGAGGTCGGTAATTGGTAACTTTAGTATAGAAGAAATTATTGAAATAAGGTTAAAGTTTAAAGAAAAATCTTATTATAAAAGTTTAGAAAAAGTATCTAAATTAAATACAAAACTAGGTTTAAAAGCAAGAAAATTTTTAAATAAATTACAAGAATGGTTTGAGAAATCTAAATACCTACCAATAGATGAATTTATCAATAATATTTTTTATGAAACAAACTTTTTGAATTTTATGTCAGCAATGCCAGGAGGAAATTTAAGAAAAGGTAATTTAAAACTATTAGTTCAAAAAGCTAAGAAATTTTCTGAGTCATCTATAACAGGACTTTATAATTTTATTAGATTTATTGAAAATATAGGTAAAGTAAATTCAGATTTTGATACAGCAAATATGATTTCAGAAAATGAAAATGTTGTAAGACTTATGAGTATCCATAAATCTAAAGGACTTGAGTTTCCAATTGTTATTTTATCAAGAGGTGCTAGAAGAATACAAGCTATTGAAACAAGAAATAAAATTACACTGCATAAAAAATATGGGATTGCTACAAACTATATTGATTATAAAAAGCGAGTTAAATCTAAGACTATTCCTAAAATGGTAATTGATAATACCATAAAGGAAGAAAACATTTCAGAAGAAATGAGAATAATGTATGTTGCTATGACAAGAGCAGTTGATAAGTTAATAGTTTATGGGACTATCACTAGAGGTTTTGATAAAAAGTTATCTAGATGGATTTCTTCTAATTCTGAAAAATTCATTAATAAATCTAAAACATATATTGGATGGATTTTAAGAATAATGAGTAATATAAAATCTAGTAAGCCACTTTACGATTATTTAGATAAAGAAAAAATATTTGAAAATAATATTGATTTATTTAATCTGAATATTTATGGATTAGATCAGATTTGTAATTTAAAAGATAATTTGGATAAAGAAAAATTAAATTTAAATAAAAAATTACAAAATATTGATTGTAAAAATTATGATTTGATTAATAAAAGGTTTAGCTTTAAATATAATCGAGGTAAAAATAAAGCTATGAAAGTTTCAGTTTCTGATTTAAAAAATTTAAAATCAAAAGATGATATTAATCAGTTTAAGTTATTTAAAAACATACCTCAACTTCAAAAAGAACCAAAATTTGTAACTGAAGCTAAAGGATTATCTCCTTTTGATATTGGGAATACTTATCATTTTATTATGGAAAAAATTGATTTTAGAAAAACCAGTTTAGAGGAGATAAAGACACAAATTAGTTATTTATATAAAAAAGGATATATTTCAAAAAAACAAATGGAAATTGTAGATATAAATGAAATATTTTTATTTTTCAATTCTAAATTAGGTAAAAGAATAAAAGAAGCTTCAAATGTTTATAGAGAAAAAGAATTTAGTTATAAATATAATAAAGATCTATTAGTTCAAGGAATAATTGATTTATATTTTGAAGAAGACAATAAGCTAGTAATTGTAGATTATAAAACAGATAAAATAAATAAATCTAATAAAGAGTTATTAAAAAAAGAACATAAACCTCAATTAGATTTATATGCAAAAGCTATAACGAATCTAACTCAAAAGCCAGTAAAAGAGAAATATCTTTATTTTTTCAAAAACCAAAAATTTTATAAAATTGAGTAGTATTATATCATAATAATACTACTTTTATTAAAAATTCAAAAAATTCTGAATAAGATAACGTTTTCCTAAAAAAAGTCCTTTACAAATCATTAAATTGATGCTATTATTTTAATCAATAAATAAAAACTTTAAAAACTTTGATAGAGCCATCACTCTTGAGTTTAATTACTGAAATTAATTAGGTAGTTACGTTAGATGCGTTAAATCTTTAAGTTAAAAATTAGAATGGTAACGTGTTAGTCACTTCTATATTGTGTTTTGCAATGGAGTGATTTTTTTATTTTATAAAAACAATAATGAAAGTGTTGTGGTTTGATAATAAATTTTCAGAATATTCTGAAAATTGAGGAGGGGTTAAAATGAAAAATAATAAGAATAAAGAAGCTAAAAGGTTATATGCAAAGTCAAAAGTAAATTATTTTGGTAATTAATTTAAAAAAAGTTTAAATATTCAAAATATTTAGAAAGGGGTAATTATGAAAAGAAAAAGAGATAAGAAACATGAAGAAGCTAAAAGGTTATATGCAAAATCAAAAGTAAATTATTTTGGAAATTAATTTGAAACTAAAGAAATATTTAAGTATTTAAAAAAGGAGGAGTTATGAAAAGAAAAAGAAATAAAAAACATCAAGAAGCTAAAAGGTTATATGCAAAGTCAAAAGTAAATTATTTTGGAAACTAGATAAATTTTAGGAGGTATTATGGGAAAAAAGAAAAAGGAAAATAAAAAACATCAAAAGGCTAAAAAATTATATGCAAAATCAAAAGTGAATTATTTTGGAACAAGCTCAAAAGGTTATTAATTTTGAAAGGTATTCGATATAGAATGCCTTTTTTTAATTAGATTAAGCTATGGACATTGATATATAATTGTTTTATAATATTTATGTAGAAAAGAATAAATTAAAATTAAAGGAGTCATTATGAAAAAAATTTCAATAAGTATATTTTTAATAATTGTACTAATTTTTTCAGTATCTTGTAATAAAGAAACTGTAGATAATCAACCAAAAGATGAAAAAGAAGAATCAAGAGTTTTAAAGGTAGCTGGTTTAAAAGGCCCGACATCAATGGGTATGATAAAATTAATAGATAGTTATCATTCAAACGAAAATACTAAGTTTGAATATTCAATCTTAAGTTCTCCAAAGGAATTAATTGGAAAATTAATCAATGAAGAACTGGATTTTGCTACAGTACCTACGAATATGGCTTCAATCATTTATCAAAAAACTAATGGAAAATATAAATTAGCTAATATAAATACATTAAATGTTTTACATATGATGAGTTATGATCAAGTTAATTCATTAAGTGATTTAAATGGCAAAACTATATATGTGAGTGGAAAAGGTGCTACACCTGAATATGTTACAAGGTATATAATTGAAAAAAGTGGTTTAGATATTGAACTTAACTTTAAATTTGATGATCATGCAGCTTTAGCTAAAGCTTTGATTGCTGGAGATGTTGAAAATGCTATTTTACCTCAACCTTTTGTAACAACAGTTACTATGAAATCTGAAAAAGTTAATAGGTCATTTGATTTATTAAATGAATGGGAAAAAGTTGAAAGTGATTCTATGTTAGCTTTAGGAGGATTGTTAATTAAGACTGAGTTAATAGAAAAAGATCCTAAAATTGTTAATCAATTTTTAGATGAATATAAAGGAAGTGTAGAATTTGTTAATCAGAATTCAGAAAGTGCATCAAAACTTATTAAAAAATATGAAATTTTACCAAATGAAAAAATAGCTTTAAAAGCTATTCCTAATTCAAATATAGTATATAAAGATATTTCTGAAGTTAAAGAAAAATTAGATAAATATTATAAAATTCTTTTTGATTTTAATAAGAAATCTATTGGTGGTAAATTACCTGATGACAATTTTTATTATTTAAAATAAGCTACTTATAAGTAGCTTTTTTTAATCATACATATTTAAGGAGTAGTTTTAAATGAAAAAAATATACAAAACATTCCCAGTGTTTTTTTGGTTACTAGTCTGGTGGATTGTTTCTTTAATTATAAATAAGGAAATATATATTCCTACACCTGTCACTACATTTTATTCATTAAAAGAAATTATTTTAAAACCTAAATTCATTTTAATTATAGCAAATACATTAAAAAGAGTTTTTTTAGGATTTTTCATAGCAAATATTTTTGGAATTCTTTTAGGATTTTTATGTGGATTCAAGCAAAAAATAACCAAGTTAATTCATCCATTTATGACTACTGTTAGATCTACACCAGTTATGGGGATAATTATTTTAGCAATTATTTGGTTTAAATCTGGAAATGTTCCAATATTTATTTCTTTTTTAATGTGTTTTCCAATCATTTGGACAAATGTATATGAAGGATTTAAAAACATAGATAATGATTTACTTGAGATGGCTGAAATATATAAAATTAGTTTTTTTAAAAAAATAAAAGATATATACTTTCCATCGATTATTCCTTATTATATGGCTGGATTTAATTTAGCTTTAGGTATTTCTTGGAAAGTAACAGTTGCAGCTGAAGTTTTAAGTAATCCTAAATTTTCAATAGGAACTAAATTAAATGATGCTAGAGTATATTTAGATACACCTAGTTTATTTGCTTGGTTAATAATTATTATTTTATTGAGTTATTTTATTGAAGTTTTAATAACTAATTATTTAAATCAAGTATTAGAAAAATATTATTAAAGGAAAAATTATGATTTTAATAAAAAATTTAAATAAAAAATATAATAATGAAATTATTTTTAAAAATTTTAATTTGAAAATTAACAAAAATGAGATTACTACTATTATTGGGCCTTCAGGAAGTGGTAAAACAACTTTTTTAAAAATATTAAGTGGAATTGATAAAAATTATAATGGTGATATAATAGGAATAGATAAAAGATTGATTTCATATATTTTTCAAACGCCTAGGTTATTACCTTGGAAGACAGTATATGGAAATGTCTTATTTGTTAATGATGATAATAAAAAGATTGAAAGTATCTTAAAAAATGTTGATCTTTGGGATTCTAGAAATTTATTTCCTAAAGAATTAAGTGGTGGAATGAAACAAAGAGTTTCTATAGCAAGAGCTTTTAATTATCCTTCAAATATTTTATTGATGGATGAAGGTTTTAAAGGACTAGATTATAAATTAAAAAATAATTTAATCAAATATTTTGAAAAAATATGGAAAAAAAATAAAAAAACAGTAATTAATGTTACTCACAATATAGATGAGGCTTTATTAATATCTGATAGAGTAATTCAATTTTCTGATAGTCCTGTAAGAATTTTAAATGATATAGAAATAAATATAAAAAAAGAAGAAAGATTTGAAAATGAAAAATTAAAAGATATTAAAAGTGAATTTATAAAGGAGAATAATGGAAAAAATTTATAAAAAACTTATAAAAATTATTGATAAAAGTAGAGTTTTAAAAAATGAATCTTTAAAAGATCATACTTGGTTTAAAATTGGTGGAGATGCTAAGATATTAATTAAAGTAAAAACAATAAATGAAATAACTAGATCTATAGATTTAATAAAGAAAAATAATATTGATTATTATATTTTAGGTAATGGAACAAATATTTTAATACCTGATGAAGGAATAGATGGAATAATTATTAAATTGTCAAAAGATTTTAATCAATATAGAATAGAAGGTAATAAAGTTTATGCCCAAGCAGGAATTTTACTTTCAAAATTATCTAAAAAAATTGCTAAAAAAAGTTTAACTGGCTTTGAATTTGCCTCTGGTATTCCTGGAACTGTTGGAGGAGCAATTTTTATGAATGCTGGGGCTTATGGCGGTGAAATGAAAGATATTGTTAAATACGTTAATGTATTAGATAATAAAGGGAATATTTTAAAATTATATAATAAGGACTTAAATTTTGGCTATAGACAAAGTATAGTAAAAGAAAAAGATTATATTGTTTTAAGTGTTTGCTTTAAATTGAACTTTGGAGATAAAAATGAAATTTATAAAAAAATAAAAGAACTTGATAGGAAAAGAATATTAAAACAACCTATAAATATGCCATCTGCTGGATCGACTTTTAAAAGACCACCTGGACATTATGCTGGAAAATTAATAGATGATAGTGGTCTAAGAGGTTTTAGATATAAAGATGCTCAAGTAAGCCAAAAACATTGTGGATTTGTAGTAAATCGAGGTAATGCAACTTGTAAAGATGTTTTAACTTTGATAAATATGGTAAAAAAGATAGTAAGAGATAAATACGATGTTAATTTAGAAAGAGAAGTTAGAATATTAGGACGTGATTAAATGAAAGTTATATATGATTTTCACATGCATACATTTCGAAGCGATGGAAAATCCACTATTGAAGAAAATGTTATTAAAGCTATTGAAAGTGGTTTGGAAATAATTGCAATAACTGACCATGGACCTGGACATATGTTTTTTGGCATAAAAGAAAAACAGATTTTGAATTTAAGAAAAGAAGTAGATAGATTAAATAAAAAATATGATAATATTGAGATACTTTTAGGAATAGAAGCAAACATTTTAGGAGTTGACGGTAGTTTAGATGTAAGTGATTTAATCAAAGAAAATATTGATATTTTATTAGCTGGATATCATTTTGGATCAAAACCAAAGCGTTTTTTTAGAGATTTTAAAATTCATCTTTATAATTTTTTAGGTAAAAAATCAGAATATTTTAAACAAAAAATTAAAGATTATAATACTTTAAGTCTTATTAATGCTATGAAAAATCATAGTATTGATATTTTAACTCATCCTGGTGATAAAGGCCAAGTAGATATAGAAAAGATTGCAAAAACAGCTTTAGAAACTAAAACTGTTTTAGAAATTAATAAAAGGCATAAGTTTCTAAACGTTGATCAATTAAAAAAAATAAAAGATTATCCAATAAATTTTGTTGTTTCATCTGATGCACATCATTTTAGTGAAATAGGTGAGTATGATAATCCGTTATATAGAGTTGAAAAATCTAAATTGGATATTAAAAAAGTAATAAATATAAGAGAGGATTAATATGGAATTTGTTATAATTACAGGACTTTCTGGAGCAGGTAAAAGTCAAGCTAAAAAAGTATTTGAAGATATAGGATATTATTGTATAGATAATTTACCTCCGTCTTTAATTAGTGATTTTATTAACTTATGTAATAATAATATTGAAAACATTCAAAAAGTAGCAATAGTATCTGACGTTAGAAATAAACAGTTTTTTAATAATTTATCTAATGCATTAGAAAGATTAGATAATAAAAATTTTGATTATAAAATTTTGTTTTTAGAAGCAAAGATTGAAACTTTGGTTAATAGATATAAAGAAACAAGACGGACTCATCCACTTAGACCAAATGGATCGATTGAAAAAGCAATAAAAGAAGAAATTGAATTATTATCAGGGATTAAAAAAAGAGCAGATTTTATATTAAAAACTGATAATTTTAACTTAACAGATTTAAAAAAATCTATTAATAAATTATTTGAAACAAATGATTTGAAAAATGAAATTAATATTATCTTAAAATCTTTTGGTTATAAACGAGGGATTCCTTTGGATGCTGATTATTTATTTGATGTTAGATTTATTCCTAATCCATATTATATTGAAGATTTAAGACATAAAACTGGTGATGATTTAAAAGTGCAAGAATATGTTATGAGTTTTGAAAAATCAAAAGTTTTTTATAAAAAATTAATTGAAATTATTAAGTTTAGTATAGAAAAATGTAGAGAAAATGATAGAAAACAATTAGTTTTTGGAGTAGGTTGTACTGGAGGACATCATAGATCAGTAACATATATTAATAAATTATTTGAAGAGCTATCTAAAGATTATATAAATATTAAAAAAATTCATAGAGATATTAAGAAGTAGAGGTTTTTATGAAAAGTAATTTAAATGTAGTTGTAATTGGTGGAGGAACAGGTTTATCAGTTTTATTACAAGGATTTAAATATAAATTTAAGAATATTACTGCTATAGTTACTGTTGCAGATGATGGTGGAGGCTCTGGAGTTTTAAGAGAAGACTTAGGTATGTTACCACCTGGAGATATAAGAGCATGCATTTTAGCATTATCAAATACAGAACCTACTATGGAAAAACTTTTAAAATATAGATTTGATGAAGGTAGACTCAAAGGCCAATCTTTTGGTAATTTATTTATTGCTGCAATGAATGGAATAAGCGGTGATTTTCAATCAGCTGTAAAAAAAATTAGTGATATATTATCTGTAACAGGAAAAGTTTTACCAGTATCTAATGAAGATGTTCATTTAGTAGCTGAATTGGAAAATGGTAAAAAGATAAAAGGTGAATCAAATATTCCTAAAAAAGTTATTGAGATGAATTCAAGAATAAAAAATATCAGTTATAATAAATCAAATGTAAGTTGCATCGATGAAGTTTCAAAATCTATAAAAAAAGCAGATATTATAATTATTGGGCCTGGGAGTTTATTTACAAGTATTATGCCTAGTTTAATAATAAAAGAAGTTAAAGACTCTTTAAAAATTTCTAGAGCCAAAAAAATATTAGTTACAAATTTAATGACTCAACATGGAGAAACGGATAAATTTAGTGTTAAAGACCATTATCAGGCTATTATTAGACATTTAGGATTTGATTTTTTTGATACAGTTTTAGTTAATAATGGATATATATCGGATGATGTAAAAAGAAAATATCACGAAGATAATTCAGAATTTGTATTACCAAATGAAAATGATATTGATTTTTTTAAAAATAGAAATATAAATTTAATAACTGATAATTTTGTAGAAATAGTAAAAGGATATGTACGTCATGATTCATTAAAAATTGCTAAAAAGTTAATTGATTTAGTTGATACAAAGTTATATAAGTAAACATTAAATTTATTACTATAATTTATCAAAAGACTTTAAAAATGAAGTGGAAAATATTAAAAATATCCTTAAAAAGTTTAAATTATAATTAATTAGTTATTTTACCAGGCTATATTTTTTAAGATTAAAAGTTTGTAAGAAAAATGATTGGGTAGTAAAAAACAAGGTCGAAATATAAAACAAAAAGTCGAATAAAGGAGAATTATGAATAAAAAAATATTAGTTATTGTATTAGTTATGATGTTATTAGTTACTGCTTGTACTCAAAGTGAAACTTCACTTATGGATAAAGATACTTTAAGAGTAGGTATGGAACTTAAATATCCGCCATTTGAAGGTAAAGATGAAGAAGATAATCCTGAAGGTGTAAGTGTTGAATTAGCCAAAGGTCTTGGCGAGTATTTAGGAAAAGATGTTAAAATAGTTGATACACCATACCCAAGTTTGATACCATCTTTAATGAGTGGAGAAATTGATATTATTATATCATCAATGACAATTACACCTGCAAGAGCAAAAAAAGTTGATTTTTCAGATCCATATACAAATAGTCAACTTATGATGTTAGTTCATGAAGATTCTAAAGTTAAGTCACATGAAGATTTAAATGATTCAGATGTTACTATTGTTTCCAAAACTGGAACAATTGGTGCTTTATGGGCGAAAGAAAATGCTCCAAAAGCAAATATAAAAAATGTTAATGAAGAGTCGACTGCAGTTTTAGAAGTTTCTCAAGGAAAAGGAGATGTATTTATATATGATCCACTTTCAATAATACGTCATCATAAAAATCACCCTGATACTACAAGAACAATTTTAGAACCTTTACCAAATACAAAAGGTTGGGGAATTGCTATGAAAAAGGATCAACCAGAATTTAAGAAGAAGGTAAATGAATATATTGAAAAAGCTAAAAATGATGGAACTTATGATAGATTACGAAAAAAATATCTAAAAGAAAAAATAAAAGAATTTGAAAAATATGATATTGATTTTTTCTTTTAAATAAAGTTAAATGAGCTCTTCTTTTTTAAGAAGAGCTTTTAAAATAAAAGGAGAAGATATGTTACAAGAAAATAAAAAATTAAATATAATTTTAACTATAATATTTTATGTTGTATTTTTATTATTTATTAATTATCGATTTAGTGATTATACTTATAATTGGGATTTTATTAATGTATATTTTCCTATAATTATAAAAGGTTGGGGTCAAACTTTACTATTAACAATAGTTTCCTTAGCTTTTAGTTTGATAATTGGATTAGTATTATATTTTATGAAACAAAGTAGAATACTTTTTTTAAATTATATAGGAAAAGTTTTTACAGAAGTAATGTTTGGAACCCCACTTTTAGTTTTAGTAGTAATTTTATATTATATAGTAGGAAGAGCTTTCAATATAAATGATAAATTTATTGCTGCTATTATTATTTTGACTTCTTATAATTCTGCATATATATCTGAAATATATCGTTCAGGTATAGAAAGTATACCTGATAGTCAGTGGAAAGCAGCTAAAGTTTTTGGTTTTAGCGAATATCAGACATATAGATTTATTATATTACCACAAATTATTAAAACAATTTTACCTCCTTTAACTGGACAACTTGCTTTATTAGTTAAAAGTACAGCTTTACTTTCTTATATGGCGGTAAATGAATTTTTTAATACAATGATGGGAGTTAATTCAAATACTTTTGATACTATAGAAGGATATATTGTTTTAGCAATAGGATATTTGATTATAACTATACCAATATCTTTAGCAATTAAAAAAATGGAAAGAAGATTGAAGGTGACACAATGATTTTAGATATTGAAAATGTAATGAAAAAATTTGGAGATAAAAAGGTATTAGATGATATAACAATAAAAATAAAAGACCATCATATAATAGGAGTTATAGGACCTAGTGGTGGTGGAAAATCTACGCTTTTAAGAATGATTGCTGGGTTTGAATCAATAACTAGTGGTGATATTTCAATTAATGATATAAATGTAAAAGATAATGAAGAATTACTTCATAAGAAATGTGGTTTTGTTTTTCAAAGTCACAATTTATTTTTGCATTTAAATGTATTAGAAAATATAACTATAATTTTAACTAAAGTTCATAAATATAGTAAAAAGGAAGCTAAAAAAATTGCTAAAAAGTTATTAGATAAATTTGGTCTTAAGACCCATAGTAAAAAGAAGCCTAGTCAATTAAGTGGAGGACAATCTCAAAGAGTAGCATTAGTTAGAGCTTTAGCAATTAATCCAGAGGTTTTACTTTTTGATGAACCTACTAGTTCTTTAGATCCAGTATTGACTTATGATGTATTACAAGCTATTTTAGAGTTAAAAAAAGAAAAAAAAGATTTTATAATAGTGACTCATGAAATAGGTTTTGTTAAAGAAGTAGCTGATTATATTATATTTGTAGATGAAGGTCAAATTAAAGAACACGGTAACGTAGATATTATAGATAACCCTAAAACGAAAGATTTAAAAGACTTTTTATCTCGTGTATTTAGTTGGACTAAAAACCTTTAATTTAATATTTAAAGGTTTTAATTGAATAATGAAAACGTTTCTAGTATAATAATAAATAGATATTCTTAGAAGTATTGACATTTGGATTTGCAAAGAAATTTAAAAAAATCCACCTTTGGTAATTAGTTAATTAAAGGAGGAAGAAATGACAAAAAGAAAAGCAGAACCTTTTAAGATTAAAATGGTTGAACAAATTAATCTTATTGATGAAGAAGAAAGGGTAAAAAGGTTAAAGGAAGCTGGTTATAATCCATTTTCTTTAGCTGCAAAAGATGTTTATATTGATTTGTTAACTGATAGTGGGACAGGTGCTATGAGTGATAATCAATGGTCTGATCTTATGCTAGGAGATGAGTCTTATGCTGGATCAAAATCTTTTTACCGATTAGAAAAAGTTGTTCAAGATATTACTGGATACGATTTCGTAATACCTACACATCAAGGACGTGGAGCAGAACAAGTTGTTTTACCTAATTTAGTAAAAAAAGAAGGTATGAGTGTAATAAGTAATATGCATTTTGATACAACTAAGGCACATGTTGAAATATCAGGTGCTAGAGCTATAAATGTTATTGATGAAAGAGCCTTTGAGGTTGAAAAATATCATCCTTTTAAAGGAAATTTCAATTTGAAAAAGTTAGAAGATACTATTTTAGAAAAAGGTCCTGAAAATATTGCATGTATTATTAATACAGTTACATGTAATTCAGCAGGTGGTCAACCAGTAAGTATGGAAAATATAAAAGCTGTTAAAAAAATTGGAGAAAAATACAATATCAAAGTTTTCTTAGATGCAGCAAGATATGCTGAAAATGCTTATTTTATTAAAATGAGAGAAGAAGGATATAAAGATAAATCTATTAAAGAAATTGCAAAAGAAATGTTTGAAAATGCTGATGGATTTATGATGAGTGCTAAAAAAGATGGACTTGTTAATATGGGAGGAATAATAGGTATAAAAGATGATGAAGAGCTTTATACAGCTTGTAGATCAACTATTGTACCATTAGAAGGTTTTCCAACATATGGAGGTTTATCTGGACGAGATTTAGAAGCTTTAGCAACTGGTCTTCAAGAAGCTTTAGATATAAGATATTTAGAATATAGAATTAATCAAGTTAAGTATTTAGGTCATAGATTAAGAGAAGCAGGAGTACCAATTCAATATCCAGTAGGAGGGCATGCAGTATTTGTAGATTGTAAAAAATTATGTCCGCAAATTCCATTTCATGAATTTCCTGCACAAGCGGTTTGTAATGAAGTTTATTTAGAAGGTGGAGTAAGAGCAGTTGAAATTGGGTCTTTCTTATTAGGAAGAGATCCAGATACTGGTGAAAATTTAGAGTCGCCTTTTGAATTTATGAGATTAACTATTCCAAGAAGAGTTTATACTGATAATCATATGGATTATATTGCAGATGTTGTTATTGAAGTTTCAAAAAGGTCAAAAGATTTAAATGGTTTTGAATTTGACTATGAACCTGAAGTATTAAGACATTTTACTGCTAAATTACAACCTAAAAAATAAAATTTCAAGGAATTTCTAATTAAATTTAGAAATTCCTTTATTTTTTGGTATAATGTCTATATAGGTGTAATTAATTAAAGAGGAGAATATATGTCTTTTGCATCAAAAGTTAAAAATAATTTATGTAGAATAAAATCAGAAAGTTTAAAAAGCCAAAAGTCTCAATTATCTAGTATTATTAGAACTAATGGTCAAATACATATTGTCGGTATGAATAAAACTAATTTAACGATAAAATCAGAAAATGCTGCTGTTGCTAGATTAGTTTTCATTCTATTCAAAAAAATTTTTAACATTAATACTGAAATTGAAACTAAAAGTAATTTTAGAAAACACAGAAAAAATTCTTATGTAATAAAAATAAATGATTCAAATGATATATTATTAAAATTATCTATTTTAACTAAATCAAATGGCTTTTATCAGATAGTTAATAAAATAGATAAAAAAATGATTGCTACTAAAGAATTGAAAAAAGCCTATTTACGTGGTATATTCTTAGGAGGAGGGTCAATAAATGACCCTAAAAGTTCTTATCATTTAGAATTAAATGTTCACAGCCGTGTTTTTGCAGAAAGTATTAATGATTTACTTATGGATTTTGAATTAAATAGTAATTTAATTAAAAGAAAAAATAATTATGTTGTTTATATAAAAGAAAGTGAAAGTATTGTTAAATTTTTGAGTATAATAGGAGCACACAATGCACTTTTAGAATATGAAAACGTAAGAACTTTAAAGGAAGTGCGTAACGATGTTAATAGAAGGGTTAATTGTGAAACTGCAAATCTTAATAAAACAATTGATGCTTCTATAAGACATATTAATGCAATTGAAAATATACGAAAGAAAAAAGGTTTAGATTTTTTATCGAAAGAACTTCAAAAAATTGCAAAATTAAGAATTGAAAATAAAGAAGCAAGTCTAAAAGAATTAAGTCAGTTATATGATACTGATATATCAAAATCTAGTATGAATTATAGATTAAAAAAAATAGAGAAGATTTCTAAAAAAATAGACAAGGAGGATTAAAATGAAAAAAACATTAAAAATAAAAAATAAATTAGGGCTACATGCAAGGGCTGCTGCAAAATTTGTTGAAATTACTAATAAATATGATTCTGAAATAATAGTTAGTGTTGGTAACCATACTTTTGATGGCAAAAGTATAATGGGACTTTTATCAATAGGAATAAAACACGGTCAAGAAATTGAGTTAGCAATTAGTGGACCTGATGAACAAGAAGCTTTTGAGGCTATAAAGAATCTAATAGATAAAGAATTGGTAGGCTTATAATGTTAATTAAATCTGTAGAAGAATTAGAAGAAGGGATGGTTCTTGCTAGACCTATATTTAATAGGTTTGGTAATATTCTTTTGGAAAAAGGTCAAGAATTAAATGATAATCATATTGAAAAAATTTTAAATAATAACATTGATTATGTACATATTGATGATGAAGTAGTCGACATAAAAGACCTTGATGATTCAAAACAAAATAAATTTTATGAAACTAAAAAAGAAACAAAAAATGAAGTAAAAGAGATTTTTAAAAATATAGTTGAAAATAAATATATTGAGTTGTCAAAATATGAAAAAGTTATTAATGAAATTTTAGAAGACATTTTATCAAAAGATGGATTAATTGTTAACATTAATAATTTAAAAGACTTAAGTCAATATTATTATGAACATGCTATTAATTCTACGGTCTTAGCAATTGCGACTAGTCTTGTCTTAGGTTTAAACAGAGACTTAATAAAAAAAATTGCAATTGGAACATTAATACATGATATTGGTTATATAAATGTACCTAAGGAATTATTAAATAAAAAAGGAAAATTAGAAGAAAAAGAATTTAAAAAGGTACAAACTCATGCAGTTTTTGGTCATAAATTATTAAAAGAAAGATACGATTTATCTGATGAAAGTTTAGCTGTAATTAAATATCATCACGAAAATATAGATGGTTCTGGTTATCCTGAAGGATTATCTAAAATGGATATTCCTGTTGGTGCAAAAATTTGTGGGATTTGTGATACTTATGATGCGCTACTTACTAATAGACATTATAGAGGTAAAATTAATCGTTATACAGCAACTAAAATTATAATTCAAAATATTGGTAAAAGATTTGATAAATATGTTACTAAAAACTTTTTGAAAGTTGTAGGACATTATCCTGAAGGGACTCATTTAATTTTAAATAATGGTTATCATGTTAAAGTAATAAAACCTAAGCATTTTGAACCAGTAGTAAAAGTAAAAGTTGATAATTATGGAAATACTGTTGATGATGGAGAAATTATTGATTTATCTAAAAGAGATTTATTTATTTATGATATTGACTTACAGAAAAAAATGTATAATAATTTATTAAAAATTAATCAGTAGAAAGGATATATGAAAAAAATATTATTGATAAGTATATTAATTATTAGTATATTAGTAATAGGATGTTCTAATTCTGAATCAGAAGAAGTAACTCCTAATAGTGAGATAACTACTAAACAATGGAATAGATTAGTTGATAGTTCTAACGAAACAATAGTAAATGTAGTTTATTATACTGATAATGAAAAAGAGTTAATAAGTTGGTTAAAAAAAGATTTTACAAAAGATGTTAAATTGAGATATAATATAAGCTTAAGATTTACATTTAAAGATTTTGATAAATTAAAAAATTCTTTAATTGAAAATTTAAAAGAAGATGAAAATACTATATATGATTTAATATTTATTTCACAAAAAGGTTTTAAAACTTTAAAAAATAATGAGTTACTATATCAAAAGACTCTTTTGAATTTACCTAATTACTATAAAAATTTACAAGGTGAAAAATATATAACTGAGTATTTAGAAGGAATTAAAATTGAAAATCAAGCAGTTCCAGTTTTTAAAAATCAATTGATTTTTATTCATAATGAAGATGATATATATGAAACACCTAAATCATTTGATGAATTTTTGGATTTTGCAAAAGAATATGAAAAAAAAGTAAGTTATATACATCCTAAAAATGAAGTCGGAATGGCATTCATTTTATCAGCGATTTCTTCTAAAGTTGACGTCGATGAAATAAATAAACTATCTGCAAATAAAGACGAAGTATATGAAAAAATAAAACCTGGATTAGATTATTTAATTGAGCTAGATAAATATTTGTATAAAGATGGAGAAAAATATATTGAAAGTACTGAAAAAATGGATGAATTATTTTTAAAAGATACTTTGATTTTTTCAATGTCTATGGATAATAATCATGTAACTGAACAAATTGCTAAAACTCTTTTTCCTAAAAGCTCAAATAGTTTTGTTATACAAGAAGGTACGACTGGATTTGCAAGTTACTTTACTATACCTAAAATGAGTGATAATAAAGCAGGCGCATTTGTAGTATTAAATGACTTAATAAGTGGTGAGACTCAGAGTGATTTTTACTCAGATATAAATATTGATAAAATACCAGTTTTAAATATTGAGACAATGCCGACTAAAGAATTAAGTCACTTAAAAAATGCCAAAGTAAAATATACTTCAGTTAGAAATGAAGACCTTTATCAAGCTTATGTCCCTGAGATAAGGCCTGAAATAAGAGATATAATTTATGAACTTTGGAGTGAATATGTCGAATAAAAAATTTGCTCACCTACATTTGCATACTGAATATAGTTTATTAGATGGATTTGTTAAATTAGATGAGTTATTTGATAGGGTTAAAAAATTAGGTATGAAATCGGTTGCAATAACTGACCATGGAGATATGTTTGGAGTTGTTGAATTTTATAAAAAAGCTAAGGCTAATGGCATAAAGCCTATAATTGGTTGTGAGGTTTATACAGCTAATAGAAAACTTACTAATAAAAGTCCTGTAAAAGATAAAAAAATAGGACATTTAGTTTTACTTGTTAAAAATCAAAAAGGATATAATAATCTAATTAAATTAGTTTCAACAGCTTATGAAAAGGGATTTTATTATAAACCTAGAATTGACTATGATTTACTCAAAAAACATTCTGAAGGTCTTATTGTATTAAGTGCGTGCTTAGCTGGGGATATACAAAAAAGTTTATCAAATGATAATTATAAAAAAGCCAAAAAAATTGCTTTAAGATTAAAAAAAATATTTCAAGATGATTTTTATTTAGAACTTCAAGACCACGGGATAAAGAAACAAAAAAAGGTAAATAGATCATTAATCAAATTATCAAAAGATATTGATGTTAAACTAGTAGCTACTAATGATGTTCATTATTTAAAAAAAGAAGATAGTACAGTACATGATGCATTACTATGTATTCAAACAGGAAAGATAGTTCAAGAAAATGATAGAATGAAATTTCCTACTGATGAATTTTATTTAAAAAGTTACGATGAAATGTATGATATTTTTGAAAATGTCCAAAATTGTTTAACAAATACAATGGAAGTATCTAATAAATGCCAGTTTGATTTTGATTTTAGTCAAATGCATTTACCTAAATATCCTCTTAAAAATGTTTCTTCAAAAGAAAAACTTAAAAAATTATGTTTTAAAGGCTTAAAAAATAGGTATTCTGAAATAACTTCTGAGTTAGAAGAAAGATTGAATTTTGAACTTAATATAATAAATGAAATGGGATATGAAGATTATTTTTTAATTGTCTGGGATTTTATAAAATATGCAAAAAATAAAGGGATATATGTAGGGCCTGGTAGAGGCTCAGCTGGTGGTTCTTTAGTTTCTTATGTTTTAGAAATAACAAATGTTGATCCTATAAAATATGGACTTATTTTTGAAAGATTTTTAAATCCTGAAAGAGTCACTATGCCTGATATAGATATTGATTTTGAAGATAATAGAAGGCAAGAAGTAATTGATTATGTAAAAGATAAATATGGACATGAAAAAGTTTCGCAAATTATAACTTTTGGTACTATGGCTGCAAGAGGAGCAATAAGAGATGTTGGAAGAGTTTTAAATATTTCTTATTCTAAAGTTGATAGAATAGCAAAAGTAGTTAATAGAACTAATTCTTTAAAATATGAATTAGAAAATAATAAAAAATTACAAGAGTTTTATAAAAAAGATAAAGAAGTAAAAAAGATGCTTAGATTTGCAAAAAGATTAGAAGGGATTCCTAGGCATGCTTCAACACATGCTGCTGGAGTAGTAATATCTAAAAAAAGTGTTGATAGTTATGTCCCTTTATATGTCCAAGATGGGAATATATCTACTCAATATGATATGACTCTTTTAGAAGAGTTAGGTCTTTTAAAAATGGATTTTTTAGGTTTAAGAAATTTAACTATTATAAAAAATGCTGTTGAGTTAATAAATCAAAAATATGATAAAAATATAAATATTCATAAATTAGACCTTGAGGATAAATTAACTTTTGATTTAATCTCAAGTGGAGATACTTTAGGGGTCTTCCAATTAGAATCTAGCGGTATGAGACGTTTTATGCAAAAGCTAAAACCTAATTGTGTAGAAGATATTATAGCAGGAATATCTTTGTATAGACCTGGACCAATGGAATCTATTCCTAAATATATTGAAAATAAAAACAATCCTGAAAAAATCGAATATTTACATCCATTATTAAAACCAATTTTAGAAGTTACAAATGGAATTTTAGTATATCAAGAGCAAGTAATGGAAATAGTTAGGAAATTAGCTGGTTATTCTTATGGTAGAAGTGATTTGGTAAGAAGAGCTATGGGCAAGAAAAAAATAAAAGTTATGCAAAAAGAACGAAAGTTTTTTATATATGGAAAAAAAGATTCTGAAGGTAATATTGAAATACCAGGATGTATAAGAAATGGTGTTAGTGAAAAGATAGCAAATATTGTTTTTGATGATATGGTTGATTTTGCAAAATATGCATTTAATAAATCACATGCTGCAGGGTATGCACTTATAGGTTATCAAACAGCTTATCTTAAAGCACATTTTCCTAAAGAGTTTTTGGCAGCTTTAATGACTTCAGTGATGGGTAATCATACAAAATTATCTTTATATATTCAAAATGCTAAAGAAAAAGACATTGAGGTTTTGCCTCCGGATGTAAATAAGTCTTTTGAAAAATTTGTAGTTGAAGACGGCAATATTAGATATGGTCTTTTAGGTGTAAAAAATGTTGGAAAAGGAATAATTGATAGTTTGGTTGAAATAAGAAAAGATAGAGAGTTTGAAGGCTTTATTGATTTTTGTGAAAGAGTTGAGTCAAAAGAGTTAAATAAAAGAGCAATTGAGAGTTTAATTAAAGCTGGAGCTTTTGATAAATTCAAATTACTTAGATCACAACTTTTAGCTATTTTTGATAAAATAGTAGATAGTGTACATCAAAATTCTAGAAAAAATGTTAAGGGGCAAGTATCTTTATTTCAAACTAGTGAAAAAATGAATAGTGATAATATAATTAACTATAACATTCCTGAGATAAAAGAACTAAAAGAATCTGTATTATTAAAATTTGAAAAAGATATGTTAGGTATTTATTTATCAAGTCACCCTTTTTCTAAATATAGAGAAAAAATGGATGATTTCAATATACAAACTATAGGAGAATTTGTTCAAAAAGTTGAAGGTAAAGAAGAAAAATATGATTCAAAAAAAGTTATTTTAATAGGTATGATATCCGATGTTAAGAAAAAAATAACTAAAAATTCTAACCAAATGGCTTTTATAACAATAGAGGATAGTTTTAATGAACAAGAACTTATTATATTTCCTAGTTTATATTCTAGAGTCAAAAATGTATTAAACCCTCAAAATCCTGTTATTATAAAAGGAAAGATAAATTATGATAATACTAATAATCCTAAGATTATCGTTAATAAGCTAAAAAAGCTTACAGACGATTTAATTGAAGATATGAAAAAAAATAGCAAGGATAAAAAATTATATATTAAGTTATCAAAATATGATAAAGATTCTATTTTAAAAATAAAAAATATTTTAAAAAAACTTAAAAGTAAAAGTGGGAAGAAAGTTATAATTTATATTGAAGAAAATAAAACCAAAAAAATATTAAATAACAAATATAAAATTGATAAAGATTTTAGCATTGTTAAACAATTAAAACAAATTTTTGGTAAAAATAATGTTAAATATTACTAAAAGCAAAAAAATATGTTGAATAAATATTAAAATGATTATAAAATTACAATATAGCAAAGTCAAAATTGGAGGTAATATGAAAAGAATTGGTGTCTTAACTAGTGGTGGAGATGCACCAGGAATGAATGCAGCTATAAGAGCAGTAGTTAGGGTTTCTATATATAATGGATTAAAAGTTTCAGGAATACAAAGAGGATATAGTGGACTGTTAGAAGGAAATATTGAAGAAATGGATGTTTCATCAGTTGGTGATATTATTCATCGTGGTGGAACTGTTTTACGAACAGCTAGATGTGAAAAATTCAAAACTGAAGAAGGTGTAAAAAGAGCTATTGAAATTTTAGATATGTTTAATATTGATGGTTTAGTAGTTATAGGTGGCGATGGTTCATTAAACGGAGCTAAAAAGCTTGCTGATAAAGGGATTCCAGTAATAGGTATACCAGCTACTATTGACAATGATTTAGCATATACAGATTATACAATAGGTTTTGATACAGCTTTGACTACAGTAGTTAATGCTATAGGAAATGTAAGGGATACTTCAACTGCTCATGGACGTGCTAATATAATTGAAGTAATGGGTAGAGATTGTGGTGATATTGCACTTTATGCAGGATTAGCAGGCGGTGCAGAAAGTATAATTATCCCTGAAGTTGATTTTAATGTAGATGATATATGTAAAAAGTTAATAAGAGGTAAAAACAGAGGGAAATTACACAATATTATACTTTTAGCTGAAGGAGTTGGTGAACCCTATTCTTTAGCTGAAAAAGTAGAAAATAAGACAGGTATTGGAACTAGAGTTAGTGTTATTGGTTATTTACAAAGAGGTGGAACTCCTACTCCACAAGATAGAATTTTAGCATCGCGATTTGGAAGTAAAGCAGTAAATTTATTAATGGATGGACAAAGTGGTAAAGCTGTTGGTATAAAAGGTAATAAAATAATTGATTTACCTTTTAAAGATGCTTTAAAAAATAATACTGATATTGATAGAGATTTATATAAGTTAACAGAAATTTTATCAATTTAAATAAGTTTTTAAATATTTTAAGTTATTAATAAAGGATAAGGAGAGAGAATGAAAAAAACTAAGATTGTTTGTACAATTGGCCCTGCAAGTGAAAAAAAGGAAGTTTTTACAGAGTTAGTTAAGAATGGTTTAAATGTAGCAAGATTGAATTTTTCTCATGGAGACCATGAGGAACAACTAGAAAAACTTGAAATGATTAAAGAAGTAAGACAGGAACTAGATAAACCGATAGCTATTTTGTTAGACACAAAAGGTCCTGAAATAAGAACAGGTAAGTTTAAAGAAGATGTTGTTTATTTAGAAAAAGGACAGAAATTTACATTTACTTCTGAGGATTGTAAAGGAGATAAAGAGAAATGTTCTTTATCTTATAAAGGTCTACCTAATGATGTGGTAAAAGGAGATACTATATTAATTGATGACGGATTAGTAGAATTAGTAGTAGATAATGTTACTGATTCAGATATCGAATGTACAGTATTAAATGATGGACCTGTTAAAGATTATAAAGGCGTAAATGTTCCAGGAGTAAGTATTAATTTACCTGCTATAACAGAAAAAGATAGAAAAGATATAATATTTGGAATAAATAACGGTATTGATTATATAGCTGCTTCATTTATTAGAAAAGCTAGTGATGTTTTAGAAATCAGAAAAGTATTAGAAGATAATGATGCTCATGAAATTCATATTATTTCTAAAATTGAAAATCAAGAAGGTGTAGATAATATTGATGAAATCATTGAGGTAAGTGATGGTTTAATGGTTGCTAGAGGAGATTTAGGAGTTGAAATTCCTTTAGAACAAGTTCCTATAGCTCAAAAGATGATGATTAAAAAATGTAATATTCAAGGTAAACCTGTTATTACTGCAACTCAAATGCTTGATTCAATGATAAGAAATCCAAGACCTACTAGAGCTGAAACTACTGATGTTGCAAATGCAATTTATGATGGTACAGATGCAATTATGTTATCAGGAGAAACTGCTATGGGAGATTATGCTGTTGAGTCAGTTGCAACTATGAGAAGAATTGCAATTAATACTGAATCTTCTATGGATTATGAAAAATTATTAAATGAAAGAACTAAAGAAATTTTAGAAAGTGGTGTTACATTTGCTGTATCACATGCAACATGTACAACAGCGCTAGACTTAGGAGCTTCTGCTATTTTAACGGCAACAGATTCTGGTTTTACTGCTAAAAAAATAGCTAAATTAAGACCTAAAGCGCCTATTATAGCTGCTACTCCAAATCAAGAGGTTAGAAGAAAATTGTCTTTAGTTTGGGGAATAGAGTCAATATTAACTAAAGATGTTTCTACAACTGATGAGATATTTGATACGTCAATTACTTTATCAAAAGAAAAAGATTATATTAAACACGGTGACCTTGTTGTAATTACTGCTGGTGTTCCAGTTGGAGTAGCTGGTGCAACTAACTTAATGAAAGTTCATTTAGTAGGAGATATTTTAACTAAAGGAACAGGTTTAGGTAAGCAAGTTATAACTGGTAATGTTTGTGTAATTGATTCAGTAAAAGATGCTAAAGATAAATTCCATAAAGGAGATATTTTAGTTACTTCTTCTACAGACAAAGAATTAATGCCTTATATTGAAAATGCTTCAGGCTTAATTGTTGAAGAAAGTGGATATACGTCACATGCTGCTGTAGTAAGTGTTTCTTTAGGTAAACCAGCAATTGTTGGTGCTAAAGAATCAACAGATATCTTAAAGGATGGAGCATTAATTACATTAGATTCTGAAAAAGGAATTGTATATGCTGGAAAAACTAGAGTACTATAAATTTTAAAAATATTAAGAGTAAATATTTATCTTTTGATAAGTATTTGCTCTTTTTTAATATAAATTTTGTAGTAAATATTTAACTGTGATAAAATTTATGTATTAAGACAAAACTTACATACAAAAGGAGACTAAATGTATCAAAAAGAGTTAAAAATATGCAAAGAAGCTATTTTTGAAGCTAGTAAGAAAATTTTAAAAATATATAATAAATCTTTTAAAGTTTATGAAAAAGAGGATAACAGTCCTGTAACTAAAGCTGATTTAGTTGCCAATAAAATTATAGTTGAAAAATTAACTAATAATTTTGACTACAATATTATTTCTGAAGAATCTCAGAATCAAATAAGTAATAGTAATAAATCATTTATTATAGATCCTATAGATGGTACTAAAGAATTTATTAAAAAAAATGGTGAATTTAGTATAAATATTGCTATTTTAAATAAAAATGAATTAGAATTTGGAATTATATATGCTCCTGTGTTAGATGAATTATATTATGCGATAAAAGGAAAAGGTGCATATTTTGAGAAAAATAATAAAGTAAAAAAAATTAATGTTTCTAATAATAAGAAAAAAGTTAATTTGTTAATTAGTCAATCTCATCAAAGAAAAAAATCATTAAGATTAATTGAAAAAAATAAAAATAAAATTAATAAAATTGATAGATTAGGATCTTCTCTTAAAGGATGTAAAATTGCTAAGGGAGACTCAGATGCTTATTATAGGTTTGGGCCTACTTCTATATGGGATACAGCAGCAATGGAAGTTATTGTTACTCAAGCAGGTGGTAAGCTATTAACCATGGATAATAAAAAAATTGATTATACTAAAGATAATCCAATAAATCCATCCTTTTTTATAATTAATGACTTAGAAAATAAATTTGATTTGAATAATATATAAAGTAAATGTATAAATATTAGTTTAATAGACTAATATTTTTTTGTTTATAAAAAATTATAATCAAAATTAATGAAAAATAGGATTTGACATAATTTTATAATCTGTTATAATATAGAAAATGAATAATTATTCACAAGGTTGATAAAATATACAAAAGGAGGATATATGAAAAAGTGTTTTTTAGTTTTAGAAAATGGTGTAGTTTTAAATGGTGAAAGTGATTTAGATAAAAATGTTTTAGGAACAGTAAGTATAAAAGATTCATTAGTAAATATTGAATGTTCAGATACTAATGAAAAATACAAATTGAATATTGCAAATTCCAATTATAATATTGATGGAGTAAACGGTAAGTTAGTTACAGATGATTTGCCTATGGATTATCATATGTTTGATATAAAAACGTATATGAATTAAAGTCAGAAAGTTAATTTTCTGACTTTGTTTTTTTTATAAAGATACTAAATGTAGTACCTTTATTTTTTTTCGAATCAATTTTATAATCATATTCATGAGCTTTTAAGATTGAACTAGATATATATAAGCCAAGGCCATATCCTTCCTTTTTATTATTACCACCTTGATAAAAGATCTTATTAATATTATCAAGATCTATCTCAGAAATACCTATTCCTTTATCTATAATACTAATTTTTAAAAATTCATTTTTATTTATAATATTTATTTTTATTAAATCGTCTGAATATTTAATTGCATTATTTAATATATTTTCAAAAACTCTTTTCAAGCTAGACTTGTCCAAATAAGCTTTTCCATTGATTTTATTTTTGGAAAATATAATTTCACGATTGAAATTTTCTCCGACTGCTTTAAAATCTTCTTTTAATTCATTTATAAAATTATTTAAGTCGATTTCTTTTTTTTCTAAAAAATATTTAGATTTAACATCAAAAGATAAATCTAGTTCATTATATATAATATTTTCAATATCTGATACACTATTTTCAATATTTTTAAGGTACTTATCTAGATTTTTTTCTTTATTTATAGATATTGCTTTAGTATATCCTTTTATTAATGTTAAAGGAGTTCTTAAATCATGGCTAAGTTTAGAAATGAATTTAGCACTATTTTCATAATAATTTTCTAATTCTTCTGTATATTTATCAAAATCAATATTTTTTATCTCATCATAAACTAAATCTGTAGTTTTAGATAATTGATAAATATTTTGATTTGAAGAAAATAAATCTCTATGTTTTGACAAGTTTTCTTTGAAAAATGATGATTTTTTAATAAGTCTTTGCATTGATTTATAAGCTTTATTAATTGGATTAGTAATTTTTTTAGATAAAAAGAATCCTAAAATTAATATAATAATTAATTTTAAAAAGTAAAAATCATTAATTAGATATGAGATATTTAAAGATATTAAACCGTATATACAAATACTTAGTGTAATTTTGTGACTGTTTTTCATAAATCCCCCTTAGATACAATTCGTTAAATATTATATATGAATAACTAAAAAATTTGAAGTTTTCATTTATAATATTTATTATTTTAAAAAAACTATTTAAAAAATACTTAAAATTCAATATAATATAAATAGAAGGGAGTAAAATGGATAAAATTTTAGTTTTAGATGATGAAAAACAAATTGTAGAAATGATTTCTGAGTTTTTATACAAAGAAGAGTATCAAGTTATAAAAAGTTATACTTATGATCAAGCCTTAGAAAAAATGAGTGATAAAATTGATTTAGTAATTTTAGATATTGGTTTAGATAAAAAAGATGGTATTGAAATTTGTAAAAAAATTAGAGAAAAATATAATATTCCTATCATTTTTTTAAGTGCAAAAACTAATGTTGATAAAAAAGCACAAGGTTTAGAAGCCGGGGCTGATGATTATATTACTAAACCATTTGATCCAATAGAATTAGTAGCTAGAGTTAAAGCTCATTTAAGAAGATATAGAAAATATGATCATCAAGTTATTGATAAGACTAGCATAGGAGATTTAGAAATAGATAATATATCTAAAAGAGTATATAAAAATGGAAAAAGAACAAATTTATCTAATAAAGAATACGAGTTATTAATTTATTTAATAATTAATAGAAAACAAGTTGTATCAAGAGAAGAAATTTTAGAAAATGTATGGGAAAGTAAGTATTATGGATTAAATACTGTTAATACAAATATTATGAGGTTAAGAAAAAAATTAGAAGATAATGGAAAAAAATATATAAAGTCAGTTCGTGGTAAGGGTTATATATTTGATTGTTAAATGGAGGTAAGTTTGAAAAAAATAAATTTAGGTCTAATATTTGGAGGTAAATCAGCAGAACATGAAGTATCGCTTAAGTCAGCAGCAAGTATTTATAAAGCAATAGATAAAGAAAAATATGATATTTACTTAATTTGGGTAAGTAAAGAGGGAAACTTTTTTAAATGTAATTTTGAAATTAAAAATGATAATATTTTAATTAAAAATAAAGAGTCTTTGGCATTTAAACTAGGAAGTTTTGATAAAAATATTTTAAATTTAGATAAGAATAAATATTTACCTTCTTTAGATGTTATTTTTCCAATTATACACGGTCCATTTGGTGAAGATGGTTCATTACAAGGATTTCTTAAGCTTTTAAATATACCTTATGTAGGATCAGAAGTGATAGGATCAGCATTAGGTATGGATAAAGATATTATGAAAAGATTACTTAGAGATGAAAATATTGATATATCAGATTATATAACATGTAAAAAAGGAAAAAAAGTTAATTTTAAAACTGTTAAAGATAAACTAGGCCTTCCTTTTTTTGTAAAACCTGCTAATTTAGGTTCATCAATAGGTATTTCTAAAGTTAATAATCAAAAAGAATTTAAAAAAGCTTTGGATGATGCTTTTTTGTATGATAGAAAAATTATAATCGAAGAATTTATTGATGGGAGAGAAATAGAATGTTCAGTTAAAGGGAATGATAAATTAGATGTATCTATTCCAGGTGAAATAGTTTCTAAAAGTGATTTTTATTCTTATGAAGCTAAATATATAGATAAATTAGCAACTGAATTGAATATTCCTGCAAATCTATCTAAAAAAGATATTCAAAAAATCAAAAAAATTGCTTTAAAGACAGCAAAAATTTTAGAGTTAAAAGGTCTTGTTAGAATTGATTTTTTTGTAACAGATAAACGAATTATTGTAAACGAAGTAAATACATTACCTGGTTTTACTGAAATAAGTATGTATCCAAAGTTATGGATATATGAAGGAATGTCTTATAGTAATTTAATTGATGAATTAATTAATTTGGCAATGGAGAATTTTAAAAGTCAATCAGTTTTAAAAAGTACTTTATAAAAATTTTATTTATGATATAATTTAATTAGGAGGCTAAACAATGGGTGATTTTAGTAAGCACTTAGGATTTTATATTCAAGAAATAGCTCGAAAAACGACTATAGAGTTAAATAAAAGGTTAAAGAGTTATAATCTATGTTATGCTCAATTTCGCGTTATAAATACTCTTTTTAAGAAAGGAGAGCTTTCTCAAAAAGAAATTTTAAAATATATAATAGTAAAACCTTCTACATTAAGTTCTAGTATAAAAAAGTTAGCAAAAAAAGGTTTTGTTGAAAAAAGATTAGATTCAAAAGATAAGCGAATTAAAAAAATTATTTTAACTGAAAAAGGAAGAAAAATTTATAAAAATGTATGGGAAGAAATTTTAAATTTTGAAAAGGAAACTACTAATCATATTCCAAAAGATAAAAGAAAAATTATGTTAAAATATTTAAGAGATATGAATAAAAAATTATAAATTTTTTAGTTTGATATTTAGCAAGCTAAATAAAAGGAGGAGATATGGAATTTAAAAAAACAAAAGAATTTGCAAAGGAAATGGACAAAAGTGATAGGGTAATAAGAAATAAAAATAAGTTTTATACTAGTGAAGATGAAATCTATATGGATGGTAATTCACTTGGATTAATGTCAGAAGAATCTGAAAAAACTATTAAAAGAGTTTTAAATGAATGGAGAGAGTTAAAAATATCTGGCTGGACGGATGCTAAAAAACCTTGGTTTTTTTATAGTGAAAAATTATCAGAAAAAATGGCACCGATAATGGGGGCTAAAAAGGATGAAATTACTATTCATTCATCTACTACATTAAATATTCATTGTTTAATTAGTTCGTTATATAAACCTAAAAAAGGCAAAGATAAAATACTAGTTGAAAATTTAAATTTTCCAACTGATTATTATGCTATTAAAAGTTTTTTAAATACAAAAGGTTATAGTCCTGATAAATATTTAAAAATTGTAAAAAGTGATGATGGAAACTTAATAGATGAACAAAAAATAATTGATTCTTTTACAGATGATGTTTATTTGGCATTATTACCTAGTGTACTTTATAGAAGCGGTCAATTATTAGATATTGAAAGATTAACTAAAGAAGCTCATAAAAAAGATATAATTATAGGTTTTGATTGTAGTCATTCAGCTGGTTTGGTAAATCATAAACTTTCTGAAAATAATGTAGATTTTGCTATGTGGTCAACTTATAAATATTTAAATAGTGGACCAGGTGGAGCCGCAGGGCTGTATTTAAATCAAAGACACTTTGGGATAAAACCTGGTTTGGCAGGATGGTTTGGATCAAATAGAAAAAAACAATTTGATTTAGAAAATAGTTTAACACCTAGCAAGAATGCCAAAGTTTTAGAGGTAGGGACTCCAAATTTATTAAGTATGGCTCCTTTAGAAGGATCTTTAAATATTTTTAATGAAATAGGTATTGAAAATATACATCAAAAATCTAAAAGAATTACTAGTTATTTGATGTATTTAATAAATGAATATTTAAATGAATATAATTTTCAAATTATAACACCTGAGAATCCAGATAAAAGAGGGGGACATGTTGCTATAAAACATAAAGAAGCTGCAAGAATTAATGAAGCTTTAAAAGATAAAGGGATAATACCAGACTATAGAAGACCTAATATTATCCGATTAGCACCAGTTCCTTTATATATTTCTTATTTTGAAGTTTATAAAATGGTAATTACTTTAAAGGAAATAATGGATTCAAAATATTATACAAAATTTGAAAATAAAAGAGGAGTAGTTTCTTAATTTAAATTATCTAGTAATTTAGTTTTCAAAGTATTACTAGCAAAAGAAGATTTAATGGAATTTTTGTGAATATTCATTAAGTCTTCTTTTTTTAGGTTAAAAGTATTAACCATAATTTCATATTCTTTATTCATTGTAGTATTTGAAACTGTTGAGTTATCAGTATTTAAAACAACATTAACTCCTTTTTTATAAAAATCATAAAATGGATGATTTTTATAAGATTCTATTGCTTTAGTTTGTATATTACTAGTAGGACAGATTTCTAAAGTAATATTTTTTTCTTTTATTAAATCTATAGTTTTTTGACTTTTTATAGCACTAATTCCATGACCGATACGAGATGCATTTAATTTATTTATAGCTGTTTCAATATTTTTATATTTTCCTGTTTCACCAGCATGAATTGTTATATTATATCCTATTTTTTTAGCTTTTTTAAAAGCTTCTGTATATATTTCTGGTGGATAGTCTTGTTCATTTCCAGCTAAATCCACTCCAACTACTCCATAACCTAAAAATTTTTTTGCCTTTTCAAATAGGACTAAAGCTTTTTTATTAGACATACTTCTCATAGCACATATTATTATATTTACAGTTATTCCAGTATCGTCATATCCTCTTTTTAATCCTTTAATAACTGAAGAAATTATTTCTTCTATTTTAAGGTTGTTTTTTGTATGTAAAAATGGTGCAAATCTTACTTCAGCATATTTTATATTATCGTTACTTAGATTTAAAACATATTCATATGAGACTTTTTCTAAATTAGTTTTAGTTTGCATAATATTTATAGGATAAATAAATTTTTTTAAATATGTTTTTAATGAATCACAATCATTAGAAACTTTAACATATTCTTTAAAAGAATCAAATGAATCAGTTGGAATTTTAATATTATCTTTTTTACTTAGTTCAAAAATTGTTTTAGGATCTATTGAACCATCGAGATGAGAGTGCAAATCTATTTTGGGAAGACTTTTTATATTCATAAATATCCTTTCTTTAATTTAATCTTATATATATATTATAAATGAATTAATAAAAAAGTATATAAATAAATTAAAGATTTGTACTTATTTAATAAAATAAATAGCCAAAAATTAATTTTTGGCTATTTGAAATGTTAAATTATAGGTTTATTAAATTTTTTTTGTAATTATTATATAATTTATTTAATAATTTAACTTTTTTATTAATCTCAATTTGTAAATCTGAAGCTTTAGCTAATTCGTTAGATTTTATTTTTTCTAATAAATTAGTAAGTAAAGATTTTTCCCCCATACTATCTTTAGCAAGTTCATGTCTTAAAGAATTCACTTTTTCCCAATTAACTACATCAAGATCTGTTAATGTTTCATTTTCGTGTAGTTTCTTGCAAGCTCTTACAGTAGTTAAGACATTTTCTCTTAATCTAAACTCTAATTCTTTTGTCCATTTTTCTAACATAGACTCTTTATAAGAGTTTATTAATGTATCAGATAAAATATCTCCTTGATATAATATATCTGAATTAGGGCTATTACTTAAATTAATTAAATTTTCATAGACAGTACTAGGAGGTTTGCCAAATAGATTATTTCTTTCTGTTTCAGTATAATCATCAAAAACATCTAATTCTGAACAGTACAACCTATCATTTTTTAAATAAAATTTCTCAGTATTTTCTTTTTTTATAAAATTATCATGTAATTCTTTAGATGTTTTCTTATTATTAATTGCATATTTTATGCCATCTAACATAGCTAAATAAATTGCAGATGTTGCTAAATAAGTATTTGTTTCAGGATTAGGAGACCTAAGTTCAAATCTTGTAGCTAAAGGATTATTTAAGTCTCTAATTAAGCCAGTTAATACAGTTCTATTTCTAGATGGTATTTCTGGAGCTTTTCCAATTGAAGCAACAGTTGATACAGGTGCTTCAAATCCTGGAGTTAATCTTTTAAATGCATTATTTGTTGAAGTAACAAAAGGATTTACAATATCATAGTTTTTTATTAAACCATATAAAGCTCCCCAACCAAAACTAGACATGTAATTTTTTTTGTGATTTTTATGAGAAAATATATTTACATAATCACCATTTTTTAATTTTAATGATAAACTAACATGAGTATGTTCACCGCTACCAGCTACTTCATCTATTGGTTTAGCCTTAAATGTAACCTCAAGTCCTTCAGATTCAAAAGTATCTTTGATTATATTTTTAGCATACATTTCATTATCAGAAGATTGAAGGGCAAAATCATATTCCCAGTCAATTTCTAATTGTTCCATAATACCAGTATGTTCGTTTGTTCCATTAAGTTTAGATTTAACTCCACCAACTTCTTTATGAGCCATTTCAGTAATAAAACCAGATTCATCAAGTTTAATTAATGAGTTTTCTAAAGCAGTTCTTACTTGCCCAACAGTTCTTTTCCAATAATGTTCTTTTAATTCTTGACTAGCATTTAATTTTTCAATATTTGTTTCGTGGTTTGGTGTGTTTACCCAAAATTCTAATTCAGTTGCAGAGGTTAATACTACATCTTCAATTTCATCAACTGATTCTATAGGTAAACTTTCTAGAGCATTAGGTTTTTTTAATAAATTAATAGTCTCTTTTTTAATATAGTCAGATGTATTTTTTAAAATAGATCTTGAGCCAACATATTTGTTTTCATGTTTTAAAAAAGAAGGTATATCTAAAGTACCAACTAATTCATCATTGTTATTACAATTATAATCAATAAACCATTTTACTTTAGTATCAGGTATAATATCTACCTTTGCGTTATTTAACTCAGCAATTATAGGTAAAAATACACTTGATCCATCAGTTTGAATTCCATCTTTTAAAAAAGTATCGAAATCATCGAGTACATAGGATTTAGGGATTTTTTCATCAGTAGAATGATTTCCAAGATCTACTCCACTTAATGAAATAAATTTGACTGCATCCATAGATTTTAGCATTTCTTTTAACTCTTTTACTGTAGATTTTGTAGGGTCGATAAACTTTTTAAACATTTCTTTCCTCCTAATTCTTTTAGATTGAATTTTAATTATGAATAATTATAACAATAAGAGTTGTTAAAGTAAAGAAAAAAATGTTAAAAAAGATAGTAAATAAACTTAATATAGCAGTGAAAGAAGGTAATTTATATTAAAAAACATTATAAAAAAATTATAAATTAAAGTTCGTCTTTATTTTCGATTATAGCTTTAATGCTTATAGCAATTAAAGGTCCTAAAAAGATTCCCCAAAAACCTATTATTTTTAGTCCTCCATATATAGAAAATAAAGTAATTAGAGGGTAAAGTCCGATTTGATTCCCAAATATTTGAGGTTCAAGGCTTTGTCTAGTTATAGTTAATATTGAATATAAAATAAATAAACCTATAGCTAAAAAGAAATCTTTCGTTATAATTTGATAAATTACCCAAGGGATTAAAATTATAGCTGTTCCAAAGATTGGTAAAGCATCTAAAAAACTAATTATAAAAGCCTTTAATAAGAAATTTTCAATTTTTAAAATAAATAAACCTATTGTTGTAATAGTAAAAGTAATACTCATTAAAATAGCTTGAGCTTTAATATATCCTAAAATCACATATAGTAATTTATTTTTGATTAATAAAAAATATTTATTTTCGAATAAATGCTTCGAAGTTGGTTTAACTTTTTCTTTATAAACTTTATTTATTAATGAATAATCCTTAGTAAAGAAAAATGCTGAAATAAATGTAATAATAACAATCATTAAAATTTGTGGAAATAAACCAATTGTTTTTACACTAAAATCAATAATATTTTTACTTTGATTAGAAATAAAAGTAAATAATTGATTTATTGACTTTTCAATTATAGTGCTTAAATTTAAAGGAATTTTTATAATAGGTATATCTATAGATTTAAAGCTAAGATCATGATATAAATTTATTATATAATTTTGAATATTTTCGCTATTTTTAACTAAATCAGAAAAAAATTTAATACTGCTTTGTCCTAATTTGAAAAACAAAAAGGTAAAAAAAGATATAAATATTAAAATTAATAAAAATATAGTAATTGATTTAATATATTTATTTTTTATTTTTAATTTATTTATAATTGGAATAAATAACTTAGAAATTAAATAACCTATATAAAATGGTATTATTATAATAATAAATTCCTTTACTATGAAAAAAGATATAACAAAAAGTATTAATGACATAATTAATGTCAAGGTTTTATTTAATAGTATATTCATAAAATTACCTCCTATTTTATTTTACCCAAAATTTTGATAAATATCTATAAAATATTAATTATTGTTTATTTTTATAATAAGTAGGGTAAATTAAATAAAGTGATGATAAATATAACAAAATTTAAAGGAGGAAAAATGAAAGAATTTAAAGCAGATGAATTAATTAAATTTGTTTCAGAAACTGAACAAAAAGTAGCTGATTTATATCAAAAGATGAGTGAAAATACTAAAGGTAAATCTCAAAGAGTTTTTGAGAATTTATCAAAAGATGAACTTAAGCATAAAGAAATGTATGAAAATATGGCTGAAAATTTAAAAGGTGTTTTTAAAATATCAGAAGAAGATTATAATGTTTTAAATCAATTAATGAAAAAAGATTCATTTAAAGGATTTAATGCTAAAGAAAATTTTGTAAAAGAAGATGCTCTAGTACTAGCTGAAAAAGTCGAAAAAGATGGGATAATTTTATATTCAGAAATATTAAGAATATTTGATGATATTGATAAAGATTTAGTAGAAAATATTATAGAAGAAGAAAGGAAACACTTAAGACTTGTTTTAAATAAACAGTTTAATGCAAACCTACCTAATTTAATGCTATAAATTTGTTAATTATTAAATTTGTATAAACTTGAAAAATCCATTTATATATTGTATAATTTATACCAGGTATTAATAGCTTACGTTAAAATAGGAGGAAATTATGTTAGTAGAGAACAATAAAATGATAGTAATGGGAGTTGCAAATAAATGGAGTATTGCCTGGGCCATTTCAAAAAAATTAATTGAAAATGATGCATATATTATATTTACTTACCATATGGATAGAAATAAGAAAGCAATAGAAAAATTAATGAAAAAACAAAATTATGATAAGTATGACTTAGTAAAATTAGATGTTTCAAAAGACGAAGATTATGATCGAGCTTTTGAAATAATAAAAGATAAGCATCCTAAAATTGATGGATTGTTGCATTCTGTCGCTTTAGCTAAAAAGGAAGAATTGGCAGGAAAATATTACGATACATCAAGAGAAGGTTTTATATTATCTCAAAATATTAGTGCATATTCTTTTGTAAAAGCAACTAAATATGCTAAAGAGTTAATGGAAGACGGAGGTAAAATAGTCTGTCTTACATATATTGGTGGCGAAAGAGTTATAAAAAATTATAATGTTATGGGGGTTGCTAAAGCTTCACTAGAGGCTAGCGTCAAGTATTTAGCTCATGACTTAGGAGAAGAAAATGTTAGAGTTAATGCTATTTCTGCTGGTCCTGTAAAGACATTATCAGGTAAAGGTGTTGGAGATTTTAATAAATTGTTAAATGCATTCAAAAAGAAAGCTCCTATGGGACGTTTGATTAATCATGAAGACTTAGGAAATACTGGACTTTATTTATTAAGTGATTTATCTAGTGGTGTTACAGGAGAAAATATACATGTAGATTGTGGATATTCAGTATTAGGATATTAGAATATTAAAAAATGCTATTTTAAAAAATAGCATTTTTTATATTTAATTATTAATTTTATCTAATTCATTGGATAAATCTTTGATAGACTTATTATTAGGGAATTTTTCTATTCCTTTTTTTACAGTGTTTTTAGCATCAGTTAATTGGTTAGTTCGAGTTAATGTAACTGCTTTATAAATATAATAATCTGTTGAATTTTTGTAGTTATTAATTGACCAAAAACTTATAAAAAATAATAAAAGCACTGTAAAACCTAAAAGTAATTGTCTTTTTATTAATAACTTATACTTTTTTATGTCTACAATTGAAGCAATTAATAAACCGGCTAGTAAACCGCCAATATGTCCAACATTATCAATTCTACTATTAATAAACCCAAAGGCTATATTTATAGCAATTAAAACTAAAAACGAATTACCATAAAGTTTTTTATAAATTTCTTTATAATTTAGATATAAAAATAAATGGCAACCTAATAGTCCAAAAATAGCTCCGGATGCACCAGCTGAAATAGAGTTATTAAACATAAAACTGCCAACAGTTGAAATTATACCAGAGAAAAAATAGATTATTAAAAACTTCTTTTTGCCAAATATATTTTCTAAATCCCTACCAATTATATATAATGCAAGACAGTTAAAAGCAATATGATATAAATTAATATGGATAAATATAGGAGTTAAGAACCTAAAATATTGTCCCTCTGCAATTAAATAATTTATTTTTGCTCCAAAAGTAATAAGTACTTTTGTAAAGTTGTTTTCAATTAATAAGTGATAAAAATTCATTATTATATAGATGAATATATTTATTCCAATTAGATATTCTGATAACGACATATTTTTTATTTTTTTAATAATTTCACCTCAAATTATTTAAATATATGTTTTTCGTATCTTTTAGCAGCTTCGGTTATAGCTATACCGCCATTTGCAGTTTCTTTTAAATCAGGATTCATCTTTTTACCAACTCTATATAAAGATTCTACAACTTGATCAAAAGGTATTCTAGTTTTTATACCAGCAAGTGCCATATCAGAACAAATCATTGCATTAGAGACTCCTAAAGCATTTCTTTTAGCACAAGGAAGCTCTACTAAACCAGCAACAGGATCACAAACTAAACCTAAAATATTTTTTAATGTAAACGATGCAGCAGATAAAGCTTGTTGAGCAGTTCCGTCAAACATTTCAACTAATCCAGCTGCAGCCATCGCTGATGCAGTACCTGTTTCAGCTTGGCATCCGCCTTCTGCTCCGCTAACAGTAGCGTTTCTTGAAACTATATAACCAATTGCTGAAGCAGTAAATAAAGCGTTAATAACTTTCTTTTTAGGGATATCAAATTCTTTAGCTGTTGTAATCAATACTCCAGGTAATATACCACAAGAACCAGCTGTAGGAGCTGCTACGATTTTACCCATTTTAGAATTTTGCTCCATAGTAGCTAATGCATTTTTAATACTATTTATCATATGAGGTCCAGATATTGACTTTGTTTTAGAGTATTCATCTAAAGCTTTTGCTTCGCCTCCAATTAAACCTGTAAAGGATTTATTAGATTCTTTTATTCCTTTTTCAATGGCTTTTTCCATTGTTTCAAATCTCTCTATCATTTTATTTATCGCTTCTTTTTTAGAAATATTAAATTTTTTGCATTCTCTTTTAATCATAACTTCAAAAATTTTCATATTATTATCATTACAGATTTTTAAAAGTTCTTTTCCATTTTTAAAATGCATATATCCTCCCTATATCATATAAAGATTTTCGATTGCGTCTATTTTTGTTGCAATTTCATTTTTTAAAGATTCTTCAAAAGGGTTATCTACTTCAATTACCATATTAGCCATGTCAGTACCTTCTTTTCTTAAGACTTTCATATATGAAATATTTAAGTTGTATTTAGCTAATATAGTTGTTAATTTTGCTACTACTCCTGGTTGATCTTTATGATAAGTTAAGATAGTAGGATTTTCTCCGCTAAATTCAGTCTCAAGTCCATTTAGACTTGTGATAATAATTGCTCCACCACCTATTGATGAACCTTGTATTTCAATATTTTCGCCTTTTTCAGTTTCAATATCCATTAAGACTGAATTAGGATGTACATCTCCTAAATCCTTAGGAATAAATTCATATTTTAAATTGTTTTTGTCTGCTATTTCAAAAGCTTTTTTTAATTTACTATTTTTTTCATTAAATCCTAATATTCCACCTAGTAAAGCTTTATCTGTACCGTGTCCTTTATAAGTTTTAGCAAAAGAACCATGAAGATAAAACTTAGTAGAAGTTATTTTATTATTTGCTAATTTATTACCAATTAATCCGATCTTTACTGCACCGGCAGTATGAGAACTTGAAGGGCCGACCATTATAGGACCTAAAGAATCAAATGCAGAAATATTTTTCATAAATTTCTCCTTAATCTATAATAGTTTCTAATGCTAAATTAATCATATTATTAAGTGATTTTTCTTTTTCTTCGTGTGTAATAGTTTCCCCAGTTAATATAGAATCACTTATTGTTAAAATAGATAATGCATCTACATTATATTGATTTGCTATTGTAAATAATGCAGAAGTCTCCATTTCTACAGCAAGTACATTAAATTCCTTCCATGGATTTGGAAAATCTTTATTATATGAATAAAAATTATCACTAGTTAAAATAGAACCACTTTTAAATTCAAGATCTAAATTTTCACTTACCTTTAGAGCTGATTTAAATAAATCAAAAGATGGTGTTGGAGCATATGAATCAAACCCAAAGATTTTATTTGACATATTTGAGTTAGATGATGCACTCATAGGTACGACTAAATCTCTAATTTCAACATCTTCTTGCATTGAACCAGATGTTCCGATTCTTATAAGTTTTTTAACATCATATTCTTTAATAAGTTCTGTGATATATATACTTATAGATGGTACTCCCATACCTGTTCCTTGAACAGAAATTTTTTGTCCTTTATATGTACCGGTATAACCGTACATTCCTCTTACGTTATTATATTTTTTTACATTTTTTAAAAAATTATTAGCAATATACTTAGCTCTTAAAGGATCACCAGGCAATAAAATTTTATCTGCAATTTCTCCTTTTTTAGCTTCTAAATGTAGACTCATAAAATACCTCCTTAAAGTATTGTCTTTTTATTTAATTATAACATAAATTTAAAATTAATAATAAAAAAACGCACATTTAAGTGCGCATTAAACAGTAAAATTTAGGGTGTGACGGTTAATTTTTTACTGAGTTTAATCTCTTATGTAATTTAGAGATTTTTTTGGCAACATTCTTTTTATGAAATAAGTTTTTCTCAGCCGCTTGATGATATTTCTTTTGTAATTCATTAAAAATTTCAGTTGCTTTTTCATTATTTTCAGCTTCAAGAGCATTATCGAAGTCTTTTCTTAATAAAGAAATTTCTTTTCTTCTTTTATCATTAACTTCTTTTTTGTTTTTAGTTACTCTAACTCTTTTCTTTGCTGATTCAATAATTGGCATAATTTTCACCCCCTAGTTATTAACAAATAAACTTTAACACGAATATAAAATTAATTCAAGTTCAAATTAAATATTTTGTTCATTACTACAGTATTAAATTATATCATATTTTTATGATAAATCAATTGTTAATTTAAAATAGATTAAGAGTGATTTAATTTTAAATGTTTAAATTACTAAAACTTAGGTATAAATATATTAAAGATGTATTAGTATCTTTAATAAATTGAGATTAAAAAAGGAGGAGGTAATTCTATGTTTAAAAAGATACTAGTGCCAGTTGATGGTTCTAAAGCAAGTCTTAAAGCTTATGACTATGCAAAAGAAATTGCAACTAAATTTGAAGCAGAAATTACATTAATACATGTTAAACACACTTTTGACCAACCATTTTATTATCAGAGTGGTTATGATTTAGAAGATGTAGATGTAGATGAAATGATTAAGAAATATGAGAAGGAATCAGATTATCCAGAAAATTTCTTAAATGCAATAGGAAATAAAATAATGGATAATGCAAAGAAATATTTCGAAGATACTGATGTTGAAATAGCTACAGAAATTTTACAAGGAAGACCAGCTCATAAAATTATTGAATTTGCTGAAAACAATGATTTTGATGTAATTGTAATGTGTACACATGGAATGTCAATACCAAGAAGATTCACTCTAGGAAGTATAACTAATAAAGTAGTTCATAATTCTAAAATACCTGTATTTATTACTCGAGAAGAAGAATAATAGACTTATTATAAAGGCGAGTTGCTATTGCAGCTTGCTTTTATATTTTAAATAAAGTTTTGTCAATTGAAAAGTCTATGATATAATTACTTCGTATGGAAATAGGGAGGAAATAAAGAATGAAAAGTGATAGACAATCAAGAATAAGAAATTTTTCAATTATAGCCCATATAGATCATGGCAAATCTACATTGGCAGATAGATTGATTCAAATGACTGGACAATTGACAAATCGAGAAATGAATGAGCAAGTTTTAGATACAATGGATTTAGAAAAAGAACGTGGAATTACTATAAAGTTACAAACTACTCGTTTAATATATAAGGCTGATGATGGTAATGAGTATATTTTAAATTTAATCGATACACCTGGACATGTTGATTTTACATATGAAGTATCTAGATCATTAGCTGCTTGTGATGGAGCGTTATTAGTAGTTGATGCCGCTCAAGGTGTTGAAGCTCAAACTATGGCTAATGTATATTTAGCTGAAGAAGTAGGTTTAACTATTTTACCTGTGTTAAATAAAATAGATCTAGATAGTGCAAGACCTGATGAAGTTGCTAAAGAAATAGAAGATGACTTAGCTCTTTTAGCACAAGATGCTCCTAGAATTTCAGCAAAAAATGGTGTTAATATTAAAGATGTTTTAGAAAAAGTAGTAAAAGAAGTTCCGGCTCCTAGTGGAGATGAAGATAAACCTTTGAAGGCTTTAATATTTGATTCTATTTATGATTCTTATAAAGGAGCTATAGCTTATGTAAGAGTTTTAGATGGCAAAGTAAAAAAAGGTGATAAAATTCAAATGATGTCTAATGGACATGAATATGAAGTAGTTGAAGTAGGTATAAATGTTCCTAAAGCAACTGAAGTTAATGAACTTAAAGCTGGTGATGTTGGATATATTACTGCAAGCATTAAAGAAGTAAAAGACTGTAGTGTAGGAGATACTATCACTTCAGCAAATAATCCTACTAAAAAAGCTTTACCAGGATATAAAGAAGTAACACCTATGGTATATTGTGGGATTTACCCTTTAGGAGATCAAAAAGTCGATGATATACGAGATGCATTAGAAAAACTTAAATTAAATGATGCTGCGTTATCATATGAAGCAGAAACATCTGTAGCGTTAGGTTATGGATTTAGATGTGGATTTTTAGGTTTATTACATTTAGAAATAATACAAGAAAGATTAAGAAGAGAATTTGATTTAGATATTATATCTACTTCACCAAGTGTTATATATAATGTAATAAAAAATGATGGTAAAAAGATCAAGGTACAAAATCCATCTAATTTACCTGACAAAACACAAATAGATTATATGGAAGAACCTATTGTTAAAGCAGATATTATGGTTTCAAAAGAATATATTGGTAATGTAATGAAACTTTGTGAAGATAGACGCGGAACTATGTTAACAATGGAGTATCTAGATGAAACTAAAGTACTTTTGCATTATGAATTGCCTTTAAATGAGGTTATTTATGATTTTTTTGATACTTTAAAATCTATTACAAAAGGATATGGTTCACTAGATTATGAATTATTAGAATATAGAAAATCTGATTTAGTTAAGTTAGATATATTAATAAATAAAGAAAAAGTAGATGCATTTTCAATGATATTGCATAAACAAAATGCAGAGTATAGAGGTAGACAGATTTGCAAAAAATTAAAAACTACTATACCTAGAAAGATGTTTGCTATTCCACTACAAGCAGCTATTTCAGGAAATGTTATAGCTCGTGAGACGATAAAAGCTTTAAGAAAAGATGTAACAAGTAAATGTTATGGTGGAGATATATCAAGAAAGAAAAAATTACTTCAAAAGCAAAAAGAAGGAAAGAAAAGAATGCAACAAGTTGGTAGTGTAGATATTCCACAAGAAGCATTTTTAGAAGTATTAAAATATGATGATGAATAAAAGTATTTATATACACATTCCTTTTTGTAAAAGTAAGTGTTATTATTGTGATTTTGTTTCTGATACTAACCTAGATTTAATAGATAAGTATATTAAATTTTTAATAAAAGAAATTGATTTATATAAAAAGAATTTGAAAAATAGTAATATAGAAACAATTTATATTGGAGGAGGTACTCCTAGTGTACTTTCTTCAAAATATATTTCAAGGATATTTAAAAGAATAAAGAAATATAATGATTTAAAAAATTTAAAGGAATTTACAATTGAGATAAATCCTAAAACTATTAATAAATTGAAATTAAAAAAATATAAAGATATAGGTATTAATCGATTAAGTATTGGTTTGCAAAGTACTAATAATAAAATTTTAAAAAAACTAGGTAGAATTCATACGTTTGAACTTTTTAAACAAAAATATAAATTAGCTAGAGATTTAGGATTTGAAAATATATCTTTAGATTTAATGTTTGGATTACCAAGCCAAAGTGAAAATTTATTTAAAGATACTTTAAAAAAGGTAATTTCTTTAAATCCGGAGCATATTTCTGCTTATAGTTTAAAAGTTGAAAAAGGAACGAAATTTTATCAATTAAAAAAAGATAATAAACTCAATTTGCCATCTGAAGCATTAGATCGCAAAATGTATAAAATTTTACTTAATATTTTAGAAAAAAATAATTATAATTTATATGAAATTTCCAATTTTTCTAAAAAAGATTATAAGTCTAAACATAATTTAGCTTATTGGCATCGGCATAATTATTTTGGGTTTGGTGTTGCAGCTCATGGTTTTTTAGATAATAATAGGTATGGAAATTTTATTGATTTTGATAATTATTTTAAATCTATAGATAAAGGTAAAAAACCGATTGAAGAAGTTGAAGTTTTAAATAAAGAAGAAAAGATTTTTGAAGAAATAATGTTAAGATTGAGATTAACAGAAGGTATAAATATAAATGAAATGAATAAAAAATATAAAATTGATTTTTTAGATAGATATAAAAATGTTATTAATTCTTTGAAAAATCAAGGAGTTATAAAACTTAAGGAAAATAGATTATTTATAAAAAAAGAGTTTTTTAATGTTTCTAATCAAATCATTTCAGAATTCATCTAAATTATTTAATCTCAATTTAATTGGTTGAGATATTTTTTGTTGATAAAGTTTGTTTTAAGTACCTAATTAAATGGTATAATTATATAAAAGGAAGTGTTACTTATGAATATTAAAAATAAAATTATGGAGTATATTGTTCAAAACAAAAAGACGCCGATGTTTGATTATAAGTTAGCAGAAAGTTTGGATGTTAATAAAGGTCAGCTTGATGAATTTAGAGATATATTAGATGAATTAGTTGATGAAGGAAAACTTTATAAATCTAAAAAAGGTAAATATGGATTACCGAAGTATTTTGGTGTAAAAACTGGAAAACTAGAAATTGCTAAAAGAGGATATGGTTTTGTTATAACTTCTTTGAAAGATGAAGAAGATATCTTTATTCCTAAAAGATATATAAATAATGCAAATCATGGAGATACAGTGGCAGTTAAGTTAGTAAAGAAAAAAACAGATACAAAGAAAAAAGAAGGAAAAATTGTAAAAGTTATATCTAAAGGTAATAAGAAAATAGTAGGAACTTTCCAAAAATCAAAAGATTTTGGTTTTGTAGTGCCTGATAATAAAAAGATAAATTGGGATTTATTTATTCCTAAGTTTAAAGCAAAAAATGCAAAGAATAATGATAAAGTTGTAGCAAAAGTTAAAAAGTGGCCTGATGGAAATAATAATCCTGCAGGATATGTTTTAGAAGTATTAGGTAAAAGTGGGGATCCAGAAGTTCAAGAAGAATCTATTATAAGATCTTATGATATAAAACAAGATTTTGATAAGAAGGTTTTAAATAAAGCAAATAATTTAAATGAAAAAATTTCTAAAAAAGAAATAAATAAAAGAAAAGATTTTAGAAATTTATTAACTGTTACTATAGATGGCAAAGATGCTAGAGATTTTGATGATGCTATTTCTATAAAAAAGAAAAACGATGGATATACTCTTTGGGTTCATATAGCAGATGTATCTCATTATGTAAAAAAGAATGGTACAATTGATAAAGAAGCTATTGAAAGAGCTACTAGTATTTATCTTCCAGATAAAGTAATACCAATGCTTCCTGAGAATCTTTCAAATAATATTTGTTCATTAAAACCTAATGTAGATAGATTGACTTTATCGGTAAAAATTGAATTATCTAAAAAAGGTTTAGTTCAAGATCAATCTATTCATAAATCAATAATTAATTCAGATTATAGGATGACTTATGAAAATGTAAATAGAATTTTAAATAAAGAAAAAGCTGATGATTTAGAAAAATATAAAGATGTTAAAGATATGTTTTTTGTTATGAGTAATTTAGCGGATTTATTAACTGAAAAGAGATTTGACAGAGGTTCTATTAACTTTGATTTTCCTGAAACCAAAATTGCTATTGATGATAAAGGTTATGTGCAAGATATTTATAAATATCAAAGAGGTAAATCAAATAAAATAATTGAAGAATTTATGTTACTTGCTAATGAAACTATAGCTGAGTTTGTTTATTGGTTAGAATATCCATTTATTTATAGGATTCATGAAGATCCAGAAGAAGATAGAATAAATACTTTTAAAACTTTTATATATAATTTAGGTTACGAGTTAAAAGGAAAAGATAATGAAATTCATCCTAAGGAAGTTCAAGACTTACTTGAAAAAGTTAAAGGAAAAGAAGAAGAATATATTATTTCAAAAATGATGTTAAGGTCTTTAAAACAAGCAAAATATTCACCTTATAATGAAGGGCATTTCGGCCTAGCAGCAGATCATTATTGCCATTTTACTTCGCCTATACGAAGATATCCTGACTTAGAAATACATCGAATTATCAAAGATATAATAGGCAAAAATATGAATGATAAGAATCTAAAATCACTTGAAAAGAGAGTCAAAAAAGTTGCAGATATTTCTTCAAAACAAGAGAGAGTAGCCGAAGAGTTAGAAAGAGATGTAATTGATTTGAAAAAAGCTGAGTTTATGAAAAGTGAAATTGGTAAAGAATATACTGGAGTTATTTCATCTATTACTAGCTTTGGGATGTTTATCCAGTTAGATAATACTGTTGAAGGTTTAATAAGTATGAATGATTTAGTTGATGATTATTATATATATGATGAGAAAAACTTAAAATTAATAGGTGAGAGAAATAAAAAAGAATATAAATTAGGACAAAAAGTAAAGATTGTTGTAGATAGAGTAAGTGTAGAAAAGAGAGAAATAGATTTTAGGTTACACAAAAGTGAATTAAATCTTTAATAAAAAAGCATTATCCAACTTTAGGATAATGCTTAGTTTTATTTAAATTCTTTATAAAATTCATTAATCTTTTTTTCAGTCAATATACCAATATGAACTTTAGCTATTTTATAATTTTTGTTAATAATCAAAGTTGTAGGGATTGCTCTTACATTATACATTTTGGAATATTTTGCTTTTTCATCTAAGTAAATAGGAAAATTATAATCATATTCATCTACAAAATTTTTAACTGTAGATTTATCTTCGCCAGCATTAACTGCAAATATTTCAAAAGAGCTATTATCTATATTTTCATAAGCTTTTTGGAAATCAGGCATTTCTTGTTTACAAGGCCCGCACCAAGATGCCCAAAAGTTAATAAAAATAACTTTTCCTTTATAATCAGATAAACTCTTTGTATTACCTTCTAAATTTTTCAAAGTAATGTCATAAGGTATCTTTCCTTTTGTAATTCCTTTTTTATTAGATTGACTTTCGCTTTCTTCAATCTCATCATTTTTTTCAATATCCTTTTCAGTAGTAGTTTCATTAGGCTCTTCATTTTTTTCAATATCTGTTTCGTTTTTACAACTTATTATAGTTACACTTATTAGAATAATAAGTAAAAATATACTTAGTTTTTTCATTTTTCCTCCTTGATTAATAAAAATAATTTGTGATAATAAATAATTTATCTGTAAATATTAACAATCCAAAAATAATTAAGATCACACCGCCAATTTTTTTAAGAAGATTTAACTTTGATTCTACTTTGCTTAGAAACTTATTTAATTGATTTAATAATAAGGCTGTTAATAAAAAAGGGATTCCTATTCCTAGTGAATATGATGTTAATAATAATACTCCTTCATAAATAGTTGATTTAGTAGAAGCAAAGACTAAAATACTTCCTAAAATAGGTCCTACACAAGGAGTCCATCCTGCTCCAAATGCCATGCCAATTAATATAGAGCTTATCCAGTTAACAGACTTAGGTAATTTAAATCTTTTATTTTTATTTAAAAAATTTAAATTAAATAAACCAATCATTTGAAGGCCAAATAAAATAATAATTATACCTCCAAATTTCATTAATATATCTTTATATTGTAAAAAAATATTTCCTACAAAACTTGCTGTAGCACCGAGTAATATAAAGACTATACTAAAACCAATTACAAAGCCTAAACTTCTAGTTAAAATTTTAATTCTTTTATTTGAATCATTAGCTATATAACTTATATACCCAGGTATTAGCGGGAATACACATGGTGAAAAAAAAGAAAGTAAACCTGCTAAGAATGCACTAATTATTGATATGTTTTCCATAAGTCCTCCTTATTATTTTGATAAAATGTTTTTTGATATTAAAAAGTGAGTTAATAGAATAGATAATATTCCATTTGTTAGTTTAGCAATTATAACTGGAAATATATATTTTGAATCAATATTTGCAATAAAACCTAGTTGTCCACCAAAGGTAAATGAACCACTTACTAAAAATGAAGTACATAGTATTTTACCTTTAGGATTCATATCTTTTAATTTTTCCAATGCAACAATATTATTAGCAAGACTTCCTAAAATTCCAACTGTGGTTTCTTTATTTATATTCATTTTTTTACCAAATGAAATTAAACTTTTTTCAAAATGATTTTCTATAAAAAATATTAAAGGAAAAGCTCCAGATAAAATAATAGCTATTTTACCTACGATTAAAAATCCTTTTTCTAAAGGTAATAAATTATTAATTATAACAATATCTGTATAAGTTTGTATCGAACCTATTAATAAAACTAATATGATTCCACCAAAAATAAATTTAGATAAATAATAAAAAGAATTTAATATAAATTTAGTAAAATAAATCAAACCAATACTTACAAAAGTTGAGAAAAGAATAATAGGTATTAAATTTATTATTAATAATTTAATATTAATTCCAGCAATTAATCCACCTAAAAGTGCACCAATTGGTAAAGTAGATATGCCGATTATAATTCCTTTGGAAAAATATTTTAAATCTTTTTTTTCTATAATATTTAGTGCTATAGGTATAGTAAATATAATAGTAGTTCCTAACATAGAACCAATGATTAAACCACCAAAAATATGTATATTTGGATCACTAGTTATACTTTTAGCCATAGTATATCCTCCCATATCTATTGCTAAAATAGATGGTGGAAACATACCAGGATCAGCACCAATAAAGTTATAAATTGGTTTTATTATAGGGAATAAAAGGTTTGCTAAAACAGGAGAAACAGATATAGCACCTATCATTGCAAGACTTAGACTTCCCATTACTTGATATCCTTTTTCAAAAGCTTTACCATATCCATATTTGTTACCAAATATTTTATCTAAAGCTCCAATTATCATAAATAAAATTAATATAGTTATTATAAATTGATTAATCATATTATCCTTTCAAACATTTGAATTCATTATATTATTTATAAGCCAAATACACAAGATAAGTTAACATTTTATCAAAAAAAATAATATATAGTTAATTTATATAATATAATCTTATTTTTTTGTATCATCTAACACTTTTTTTTAACAGTCTTTATTATATAATATAATTAGTTAAAAGACAGTAGATGGAGGTATTATTATGGCAAAGGTTACATTAGAAAAAGTAAATAAAGTATATCCGAATGGATTTGAAGCAATTGAAAGTATCGATTTAGAAATTAAAGATAAAGAATTTATGGTATTTGTTGGACCATCAGGTTGTGGAAAAACAACTACTTTAAGGATGATTGCAGGACTAGAGGAAATTACAGGTGGTAAACTTTCTATAGGAGATCAAGTAGTTAATGAAGTAGCTCCTAAAGATAGAGATATTGCTATGGTATTTCAAAATTATGCGTTATATCCTCATATGACTGTATATGATAATATGGCATTTGGATTAAAATTAAAAAAAGTTGATAAAGATGAAATAGATCAAAGAGTTAAAAATGCTGGTGAAATTTTAGGTATAACTCCTTTATTAGATAGAAAACCTAAACAATTATCTGGTGGTCAAAGACAAAGAGTTGCTTTAGGAAGAGCTATTGTAAGAGATCCAAAAGTATTTTTAATGGATGAGCCTTTAAGTAATTTAGATGCTAAATTAAGAGTAGAAATGAGAGCAGAGTTAAGTAAACTACATCACGAACTAGATACTACTTTTGTTTATGTTACACATGATCAAACTGAAGCTATGACAATGGGTACAAGAATTTGTATTTTAAATGAAGGAGAAATTCAACAAGTTGCTGATCCTCAAACAATTTATGATTCACCTGCAAATGTTTTTGTTGGCGGGTTTATTGGATCACCTCAAATGAATTTTATAGATGCTAAAGTTACAGAAAAAAATTCAGATATTTTTGTTAAATATTTCGATGTTATGGTAAAATTAAATGAGACTAGAGGAAATATTCTTAAAGAAAAAGGATATGTAGGCAAAGAAGTTATTTTAGGAGCAAGACCTGAACATGCTTTTATTAGCGAAAAAGGTTTAGATTCTAAAGTTGAAGTTATGGAATTATTAGGTTCTGAAACTTATCTTTATTTGACAGTTGATGGTCAAAAAGTAGTTATTGGTATAGACCCTGATTATGATGTATCTGTTGAAGATGAAGTAACTTTTGAATTTAGAGAAGATAAAATTAATTTGTTTGACAAGGAAACTGAAATAGCAATTTTTTAGGAGAAAAGGATGAAATTTAATAAAATCAAAAGTGTTTTTTCAAAAGTTATCTCTATGGTGGAAGACGAAATTGTCTTGTTAAACGATAGCGGTGAGATTATTGATAGTAATAATATTAAGTTAATAGGCAATGTTTTAGACATACCTAAAAACGACAAAAAAGAATCTATTTTAAAAGCTGAAAACTATGATTTTCTCTATATATATAATTATAATAAACTAAAATATGTAATAGGTTATAAAGGCTCTTTAGAAACTTTAAATGTTATTAAATTATTATTTGATGAAAAGCGTAAAAAAATGAAGGAAAAAGACTTTCATAGAGAAATTTTATTAAATAATATGTCTATTGAAAATATTGAAGATTATTTTAAAAAATTTAAAATAAAAAAAGATAATAATTACTTTGTTATAGTTGTTAAATGTCATAAAAATATTAATCAATTTTTAATGGTTATAAAAAATTTATTTGTATTTGATTATTCTTTAGTAGTTGATAATGAAACTATAGCAATTATTACTGATAAAAGTGAAGAAGATGTAAAAAAGGTAGTTAAAAATTTATTTGCTCAGTTATCTATGGAAATAGAAACGAAACCTATTATTTCAGTAGGAAATAAAGTAAATAGTTATATAGATATACATCAATCTTTTGAAAAAGCTATTAAAAATATTTCTCTTTCTAAAAGATTTAATTTAGCAAAAGATATATATTATTACGAAGATTTTTTATTACCAATTATCATAGATAATTTACCTAAAAAATTTATTAGAAAATTAAATAAAAGAAATTCTATAAAATACAAGGAAATTTTTGAAAATAAAGATTTAATTTATAGTGCTAAACAATTTTTTAAAAATAACTTAAATATAACGGAGACTTCTAAAAAGATTTATGTTCATAGAAACACTTTGATTTATAGAATTAATAAAATCAAGGAAATTACAGGTTTTGATTTAAAGAAATTTGACGATGCTTTAAAATTTTATATAATTTTATTGATGAAAAATGTCAAATGATAGAGGAGAATATCCTCTATTTTTATTTTATTAAATTTTAAACCTTAAATGAAATTTACATTTATTTATGATATACTTAGTTTGGAGGGAAAAAATGTTTAAAATAGATGAACTAGTGAATATACTTGATTGTAAATTACATAAAATTAATTTAGATTTAAAAAAAGAAATTAAGAATATAAGTACAGATACGAGAAAAATAAATTCTCAAGAACTTTTTATTCCGTTAAAAGGTCAAAATTTTGATGGACATGATTTTATAAATAAAGCATTTGAAAAAGGAGCACTTTTAACTTTAAGTGAAAAGTTAGTCGATTATCCGGCATTAATAGTAGAGGATACTAAAAAAGCATATTATAAAATAGCAAAATATTATAGAGATAAAATTGATCCTTTAATAATTGGGATTACCGGAAGTGTAGGTAAAACTACAACTAAAGAATTTATATATAATGTTTTAAAAAACAAATATAATGTTTTAAAAACTTATAAAAATTATAATAATAAAATAGGAGTAGCCAAGACACTTCTTAACTTAAAAAAAGATACAGATATTTTAGTTTTAGAAATGGGAATAGATTACTATGGAGAAATGAAAGTTCTTTCTAAAATGGCTAAGCCTAATTACGTTGTTTTAACGAATATAGGTCTTTCTCATGTAGGAAATTTTAATTCTAAAGATGAAATAGTAAAAGCAAAATTTCAAATATTTGATTATGCTTCTGATAACTGCATTGCTATTTATAACGGTGACGATCCACAACTAAATAGAAGTATAAATAAAATAAATTTTAATAAATTTAGCTTTGGTTATAAAAATGAGAATGATATAGTATGTAAAAAAATGGTATCTAGCGGAATAGATGGAAATAATATAGAGCTTGAATATAATAATTTAAGTTATTACTTTGAAACGTTAGCTATTGGTCAACATATTTCTTATTCAATTTTACCAGCTGTACTTTTAGGAATTTTATTAAATATAAAAGAAAAAGATATTATAGAAGGTATAGAAACTTATAAAGATACAGATAAAAGGATGGAAGTAGTTAAAACAGATGATTTTACTATTATAAAAGATTGTTATAATGCTAGTTTAGAATCTACTAAATCAGCTTTAAAAACTTTAATAAATTCTAAATACAATAAAAAAGTTGCTTTTTTAGGAGATATTTTAGAGCTAGGTAAATATTCTGAATTGGTACATAAAGAAATCGGGAATTTTTTAAAAACTATAAAAATTGATAAAGTATTTTTAGTAGGTAGTGAAATGAAATATGCTTATAATGAATCTAAGGATTTTTTAGATGTAAATTATTATAAAAATAAAGATGAACTAAAAAAAGAGATAGATATTGCATCTTTACAAGATAATTTAATATTATTAAAAGGATCTAGAGGTATGGAAATGGAAAAAATCATTGATTTTTTAAGCTCACAGAAAGGATAAAATGAATTTTTTATTTAAGTTGTTTAATAATAATATATTTTTATCAGGTTTTATGTCTTGGTTTTTAGCTCAATTTTTTAAAATTTTTACAAAATTACTTAAAACTAAAGAATTTGATTTAACTAGATTTGTCGGCTCGGGTGGCATGCCAAGTTCTCATTCATCTTTAGTTATGGGAGTATCAACAGCAATTGGTTTAAAATATGGTTTTTCTCATGATGCATATGTTACTTCTTTAATTTTTTCATTAATTGTTATGTATGATGCTTCAGGAGTAAGAAGAGCTGTAGGTAAACAAGCTATTATAATTAATCGTTTAATAAAAAATTATTATAATAATAAATCAAATAAAGATATTAAACTTAAGGAATTAGTTGGTCATACACCTGTTGAAGTAATTGCTGGAGCATTTTTAGGTATTATTATTGCAAATTATCTTTATTAAACTTGAAAAAAGTATTAAATTTTTATAAAATATAATAAAGATGAAAAGGAGCTTAATATGGCTAAAAAAAATAAAATAGTTGTAAATATTTTAAGTAGGGATTATACTTTAAAAAGCAATGATTCAGTAGAACATATGGAAAAAGTATCTGAATTTGTAAAAAAGAAAATTAATGAGGTTAAATCTAAAAATAGGAAACTTAATTCATCGATGTTAGCTGTTTTAACTTCTTTAAATATTACTGATGAGTATTTTAAAGTATTAGAATATAATAAGGAATTAGAAAAAAGAGTTGAAAATCCTGAATATGAACTTAAATTGTTAAAAAATAAGTTAAACAGGATTTCAAGTGAATTTGAAGAAAAAAATAAAGCATATAATAAAATTATTGACGAATTTAATTCATTATTTGAAAATTCAGCGACTTATGAAAATGGATTAGACGAGTTAAGAAATGAAGTGGATCTTTTAAGAGAAGAAATAAATAAAAAAGAAAAAGAATTAAAAGAATCAGATAAAAAAATTGAGAATTTAAAAGATAAACTTGAGCAAAAAGATACTACAATTGAAAAAACAAAAAAAGAATTAGATGATTTTTTAACAGAATTTGATGAAAAAAATAGCAATTAAGTGGTTTTAAACCACTTTTTTTCATGGAGGTATACATTTGAAAAAAGTAGAAATATTAGCACCAGCAGGAGATTATACTAAATTAAAGGCAGCTGTAATTGCAGGTGCCGATGCAGTATATTTCGCAGGAAAATTCTTTGGCGCAAGGTCTTTTGCTAAAAACTTTGATAAAGAAGAAATAAAAAAAGCAATAGAATATTGTCATCTGCGAGACGTTAATGTATATATTACTGTAAATACATTGATTAAACAAAGAGAGATAAAAAAAGTATTAGAGTATATTAATTTTTTGTATACAAATAATGTTGATGCAATTATAATTCAAGATATTGGTTTAGCTAAATATGTAACTGAGTTTTTTCCTGATTTGGATATACATGCTTCAACTCAAATGACAGCTTATAGTTTAGCGGATGTATTACATTTAGAAAAATTAGGTTTTTCTAGAGTTATACTATCTAGGGAAGTTAATTTTGAAACTTTAAAATATATAAAAAATAATTCTAATGTCGAATTAGAAGTATTTGTTCATGGTAGTTTATGTATGTCTTATTCAGGACAGTGTTTGATGAGTAGCTTTATAGGAGGTAGAAGTGCAAATAGAGGTAAGTGTGCCCAACCTTGTAGACGTATTTATAAACTAAAAGATTTAGAAAATAATATTTATGATCAAGGATATATTCTTTCAGCTAAAGATTTAAAAACATTAAAAGATATTGATAAGTTAAAAAATATAGATATTTCTAGTTTGAAAATTGAAGGAAGAATGAAATCACAAGAATATGTATATGAAATAATAAGAGCATATAAAAATGATTTTAAAGATAAAGATTTAAAAAAGGTATTTAATAGAAATTATACAAAAGGTTTTTTGTTTAATAAAGAAATTAAAGATTTTACTACTAAAAATACTCCTTCAAATAAAGGAAAACTTTTAGGTAAGGTTATATCGAAAGAATCTAATTATATTAAATTAGAATTAAAAGATAACTTAGCTATTCAAGATGAAATACAAATTAGAAAAAATAATTCTTCTAAAGGTTTAAGAGTTAAAGAAATTATTTTTGAGAATAATAGAGTTAAGAAAGCTAATAAAGGTAATATTGTAAAGGTATTTTGGGATAAAAAAATAGATGTAGGCGATAAAGTATATAAGACCTATGATGTAGATTATATTAAATCTATTAAAAAAGATATAAATTATTCAAAGTCTAATATTCCTATAAATTTTTTTATAAAACTTTTTATAGGAAAAAAACTTAAATTAACTGTGATTGATAATAAAAATAATGTTTTAAAAGTTAAATTAGATGAAAAGGTTGAAAAAGCTAAAACTAGTCCTTTAAATAAAAATGATTTAGAAAAGCACTTATCTAAATTAGGAAATACTCCTTATAAGTTAGATACTTTAGAAATAAGTGGAGATGAAAATATTTTCATTTTAATATCTAATTTAAATAAATTAAGAAGAAAAGCTATTTCAAAATTAAATAAAATAAGAAAAAATAAATATGATAGAAAAAAAATAAATTTAAAATTGAAAGATAATAATTTAAAAAAGAAAGTAGATCCTAAATTTATAATTAAAGTATCAAATTTAAATCAATTAAGAGGAGTTTTAAATTTTAAAAACCAAAAAATGATCAAAGCAATTTATTATGATGATATAAATACTTTTATAAAGGCTAAAGAGATTGATAAATTAAATAAAGTTTTTTTAAAATTAAATACTATAACTTCATTTGATGAACTTAAAAAAATAGATAAAAATCATCCTAATTTACAAAAACTTTTAGTATCTAGCTTAGGTCAAATGGAGTATTTTAATAATAAAAAATTACATGGTGATTTAAATTTAAATATATTTAATAACTTAACTATTAAATATTTGTCTGAATTTATAAATGTATTAACTCTTTCACCAGAATTAAATTTAGATGAAATAAAAAATATTTCAATTAATACTGATAAAAAATTAAGTAAAATAGTATACGGTAAAGTACCAGTGATGACTACTAAATATAATTTTATTTCAAAAAATGATAAAAATTTATATTTAGAAAATGAATATACTGATAAATATAGACTAAAGTATATAAAAGATGATTTATTAGAAATATATAGCCATAGAAAAATAAATTTAATAAAAAAGATTGATAAGTTAAAAAGTGTTAATATAGATTATTATAGATTGGATTTTGTTTTTGAGTCTAGAAAAAAAGTAAAAGAAATTTTAGAATTATTTTCAAAAAATGTGATAAAATAATTTGATATGCAAAAAGGAGTTGAATAATTTTGGATAAAAAAGCAATAAATGCTTTAGAGTTTAATAAAATAAAAGAGATGTTAAAAAATGAAATAACATCTTCTTTAGGAAAAGAAAAAATTAAAAATATAGATTTTTATAAAGAAAAAGACAAAATAAAATATAAACTATCAGAAATTGAAGAATTCAGAAAGATATTTGATCTTTATGGAAATATTCCTTTTGGACCTTTTTATGATATGGAAACATATATGAAAAAAGCAAATATAGGATCTTATTTATCTATAAAAGAAATATTAGAAGTCAAAGATAGTTTAAGAACTAGTAGAAATTTTAGAAACTATATTTTTGATATTGATAATATAGAAACTGATTATAAAATAACATATAATTTAGCAGATAGCTTAAACTCATTAAAGTATTTGGAAAAAAAGATAGATAAAATTATTGTATCTGAAGATGAAATTGCTGATCATGCTTCTTCTAAATTAAATAATATTAGAAAAGAGATAAGAAAAAGTAATTCGTCTATTAGATCTAAATTAGATTCAATTATAAATAATAAAAACACTCAAAAATATTTACAAGATAATGTAATAACTATAAGAAATAATAGATTTGTAGTACCAGTTAAATCTAGCTATAAAAATAAAATTAAAGGAATAGTTCACGATAGATCTTCTAGCGGAGTTACACTTTATATAGAACCAAACTCAGTTATAAAACAAAATAATAAAATTAAAGAATTAAAAATTGATGAAAAAAAAGAAATTGAAAGAATATTATATGAATTAACAGCTGATATTTCTGAAGTTTCTAATGAATTATTAAATAATCAAGATATATTGACAAATATTGATTTTATATTAGCTAAGACGAATTTATCTATAAAAATGGATGGTGTAAAGCCTTTAATAAATACAGATAGATATATTAATATTAAAAATGGTAGACACCCATTAATTCCTAAAGATGAAGTAGTTCCATCTAATATATGGTTAGGAAAAGATTTCACATCCTTAGTAATTACTGGACCAAATACAGGTGGTAAAACAGTTACTTTAAAAACTGTAGGTTTACTTACATTAATGACTATGGCTGGACTTCATATTCCTGCAGATTTAGGAACAGAAATTTCTATTTTTGATAATGTATTTGCAGATATAGGAGATGAACAAAGTATAGAACAAAGTTTATCTACGTTTTCATCTCATATGACAAATATAGTTCATATTTTAAAAGAAGTTACTAAAAACTCTTTAGTATTATTTGATGAATTAGGAGCAGGAACTGATCCTACTGAAGGAGCGGCTTTAGCTACAGCAATTTTAAAAAGATTATATAAAAAAGATATAAGAACTATTGCAACTACACATTATAATGAATTAAAAGAATATGCGCTACTAACAGAAGGTATAGAAAATGCAAGTGTAGAATTTGATATAGAAACATTGAGTCCTACTTATAAAATTTCAGTTGGTATTCCTGGCAGATCAAATGCTTTCGATATTTCTAGAAAACTAGGCTTAAACGAAAAGGTAATCGATGAAGCTCAAAAACATATTAAACAAGAAAATGTCCAGTTTGAACAAATACTTTCACATATTCAAGAAGATAAAAAAGATATTGAAAAGCAAAGAGATGAAGCAATTGATTTAAGAGTAGAAATTGAAAAAATGAAAAAATCTTTAAAAAAAGAAAAGAAAGAATTTAAAGAAAAGAAGAAAAAAATTATCAAAGATGCTAAAAGGGAAGCTAAGTATATTGTTAAACAAGCACAAAAAGAATCTAAAAGAATTATAAAAAGATTAAGACAAATTCAAAGTGAATCTGATGTTGATAATAAAGAAATTGAAAATTTAAAGGAAGATCTTAGTGAAAAATCTAAAGAATATAGTGAAAATATTTTTTCTAAAACAAAAGATTATAAAAAGGCTAAAGATCTAAAACCTGGTGATAAAGTTAAAATTATGTCTCTAGGTCAAGAAGGAGAAGTACTAGAAGTTAATGATGATAAAATAAGAGTACAAGCTGGACTTTTAAAGGTTAGTGTAGATAGCGATGATTTAAAAAGAATAGATAAAATTACTGAAAAAAATGATAAAACAAATGACTCTTATGATAATAAAAAGTATAATAAAAGTACCAAAAGAGTAAAAAAAGAGATAGATATTAGAGGTAAAAATATTGAACAAGCTACTTATATTTTAGATGAATATTTAGATGATGTTTATTTATCAAGCTTAAACGAAGTAACTATTATTCATGGTAAAGGAACAGGTGCTTTACGATCAGGTGTAAGAGAGTATTTAGATAATCATTATCATGTAAAAAAATATAGAGAAGGTAGTTATGATGAAGGAGGTACAGGTGTAACAGTTGTTACATTAAAATAATGTATTTTGTTAGTGCGTGTTTATTAGGAATTAATTGTAAATATAATGGTGAAAATAATAAGTCTGAAAAAATTTTAAATTTTTTAAAAGATAAAAAGTTTGTACCAATTTGTCCAGAACAATTAGGAGGTTTATCTACTCCTAGAGAACCTGTAGAAATTATTGATAAAAAAGTTAAGGATAAATTTGGAAATGATTTTACCTATAAATTTATAAAAGGTGCTGAGGAAACATTAAAAATTATTACTTTATACAATAATATTGAAGGGATTATTTTAAAAGAAGGTAGTCCTTCATGTGGAGTTAAAAAAATTGCCGATGGGACATTTTCTAAAAATAAAATCTCCGGTTCAGGACTGACAGCTAGAATGTTAAGAAAAAATGGGTATAATCTAATAAGTGAATTTAATTTTGAATAAAGGAGGAATATGTTTAAGTGGAATGATGAATATAAACTCGGGGTAAAAGAAATTGATAAACAACACAAAAAACTTTTTGAAATTGGTAATAAGTTAAAAGAATTATTAAATGATTCTAAAAAAGAAAAAATTAATGAAATTTTAGAAATAATTAATGAATTAATTGATTATACAGTTTATCATTTTGATTCAGAAGAAAAATATTTTGAAGATATTGATTTTGACAGTAAAGAAAAACATATTGAAAAACATAAAAAATTTGTTTCTTATTTGAAAAATATTGAATATAAAAATGTTATTGAAAATGAAGATAAATTTTTAAATGATCTAGCAAAATATATTTCAGTTTGGATTATACAACATATAAAAAGAGAAGATCGTGAATATATAAAATAAAGAATAAAAAAGAGTCCATTATTAAATTAATAATATGGACTCTTTTATTATATAAAGAAGAGAGGACTATTTAATCAATATTTATTTTTAATGAATCTTTTAATAAATACTTTTTATCTTTTATAAAAATATTTAATTCATTTCCTTTTTCTAAGTTTATTTCTAACTTATCATTATCTAAATTAATATTTAGTAAATTATTTCTAAATAATATTTTAAATTCATATGCATCCCAGTTTTCAGGAAGATATGGATTTAAATGGATATTATTATTTTTAACTCTAAATCCACCAAAACCATATACAATAGACATCCAAGTTCCAGCCATAGAAGTTATATGAAGTCCTTCATTAGTATCCTTATTATAATCTTCTAGATCTAATCTAGCAGTTCTAAGATATAATTCATAAGCTTTTTCTTTATATCCTATATCCGCAGCAACAATTGAATATATGCAAGGAGATAAAGAAGATTCATGAACTGTTCTTGGTTCATAAAAATCAAAATTTCTTTTCTTTTCATCTTGATTAAATTCATCTTCAAAGAAAAATATTCCTTGTAATACATCAGCTTGCTTAATATAAGGTGATCTTAGTATTTTATCCCAAGACCAATTTTTTACAAGTGGCAGTTGATCTTTTGGTATATCTTTGACTGTTTTTTGTTCTTTATCTAAATAACCATCTTGTTGTAAAAATATATCAAGCTTTTCATCATATCCAAGATATATATTATTAATAATATCTTCCCATTTTTTAGTTTCTTCAATATTTAAGTTAGCTTCTTTAACTAATTTATTATATATTTTTTTATCTGTATTTTTTGCATATTTCAAAGAATCTAATGTATATTTTAAAGTCCACTTAGCAATTTTATTTGTATACCAGTTGTTATTAACATTATTATCGTATTCATTTGGTCCTGTAACTCCGTGCATAACATATTTATTTTTTCTTTTAGAGAAATGTACTCTATCAGCCCAGAATTTAGAAATTTGAATTAATACTTCTAAACCTTTAGGAAGTAAGTAATCTTTATCTCCAGTGTAATTAATATAGTTTTTAATTGCATATGCTATAGCGCCATTTCTATGAATTTCTTCAAAAGTAATTTCCCATTCATTATGGCATTCTTCCCCATTCATAGTAACCATTGGATACAATGCGCCATCTAAATCGAGTTTATCAGCATTTTCAATAGCTTTTTTAAGATGGTTATGTCTATATTTTAATAAATTTTTAGAAATTTCTTGATCTGAAGTACTTAAATAAAATGGTAAGCAATACGCTTCAGTATCCCAGTAAGTACTACCACCATATTTTTCTCCAGTAAAACCTTTTGGACCAATATTTAATCTTGGATCATGTCCATGATAAGTTTGTTTTAATTGAAAAATATTAAAGCGAATTCCTTGTTGAGCTTTGATATCGCCTTTAACAACTATATCACTAGTTTCCCAAATATTTGCCCATTTTTTAATATGATTTTTTAATAAATTGTCAAAACCTTGATTTGTAGCTATTTTTAAATTATCATTAGCTTTATTTATTAATTGATCATCTGAATAATCCCTATTAGTAGTAACTGTAAAATATTTATTTAAAACAATTTCTTCACCTTTATCTAATTTATATTTAAAAACTTCATTTGTTTTTTTATCTTCTAAAGATAAATTAGAATTTATTTTTTTGTTTATTTCATTTTCCATAGCGGAAGTAACTTTAAAATCAATCTTTTTAGTTTTTAAAGTTATATTTTTATGATTAGTTGCGATTTCTTTCCAAAAGTAATCTCCATAATTTGCATCTTCATTATAAACATTGCCGTTAAGAAATGAATTAAGTTCAATTTCAGCTTTATTTGATAAAGATTTAATTGAATATTTTATAGCACCTAATTCAACCGCTTGCATGGATAAAAACCTTATTATTTCAAATTCAAACATATCATTATTAATTTTCAATTTAAAAGTTCTTTTTAAGATACCTTTTTTCATATCTAGAACTCTTTTAAAATCAATAGGATCAAAATCATTTAAATCAATTTCTTTATTATTAATCTTAACATCAATACCTATTAGATCTGTTGAATTTAGAACTTTTGCAAAATATTCAGGATATCCATTTTTCCACCAACCTACTCTTGTTTTATCTGGATAATATACTCCTGCTATATATGTACCTTTAAGAGAGTCACCAGAATATTTTTCTTCTAAGTTTCCTCTAAGGCCCATATGACCATTTCCTAAACTCATCAAACTTTCTAAGATTCTGTTATCTTTTTTATTAAATCCTTTTTGAACAATTTTCCAAGGATCTGTTTCAATATATTTTTCCATTTTACACCTTCTTCCTTTCTATAAAGATTATATCAAAAAACTCTATTAAATAAATATAGATCTTATTTTTTGTAAAATATCACAAAAGACATTTTATAATTAGATTAGTAATTATTAAATAGTACAATTAAACTTTTTTTAACTTAGTATATAATATATGTAGGAAGGTGATTAATATGGAAAAATTGAAATATGAAGCAGTAATATTTGATTTAGATGGTGTAATTGTAGATACAGCTAAATATCATTTTTTAGCTTGGAAAAGATTAGCTAAAGAATTAGATATTGAATTTACTAAAGAAGATAATGAAAGATTAAAAGGCGTAAGTAGAATGAGATGTATGGATATTATTTTAGAATTAGGTAATAAAGAAATGTCAGATAAAAGAAAAAAAGAACTGACAGATAAGAAAAATAATTGGTATTTAGAATATGTAAATCAAATGGATGAATCAGAAATATTGCCAGGTGCATTAGAGTTAATTGAAAAATTAGTTGAAAATGATGTGAAAATTGCTATTGGTTCTGCTAGTAAAAATGCTAAAACAATTTTGAAAAAAGTAAATTTAATTGATAAATTTAAATTTATTTCAGATGGTACAGTAGTAACAAAAGCTAAACCAGATCCTGAGGTATTTACATTGGCAGCTGATAAGTTAGATGTAGAGTATGATAAATGCGTTGTATTTGAAGATTCACAAGCAGGGATTGATGCAGCAAATAGTGTAAATATGTTAAGTATTGCTATTGGAGAAAGTAAGAATTTAGATAATTATGATTATATATTTAATGGAGTAGATGATTTTGATTTTAATATCTTATATAAGTAGTTTTAAAGGAATCTTTTGATTCCTTTTTTTTTATAATCAAATATAGTATAATAATAATATGTGTAACCTTTCAGGAGGATATTATGAGGAAAAAAAATATATTGTTATTAAGTAAAACAAATGTAGTAGAATTTAGATTTAAAAAAATATTTGAAAAATATGATTATAATTTAATAATATCTAAGACTAAATTTGATGCACTTCGTCAATTAAACCAATATCATAAAAAGTTGGATTTATTTATTTTAGATTTAGATGAAGGTAAAATAATTTATGATTATATTGATGAGCTAAAAGAAAGAAAATTAAAAAAACCAATAGCACTACTTTCAAGTGAAAATAATAAAAAAGAATTTATAAAGACATTAAAGCTAGGCATAAATGAGTATATAGTTAAACCTTTTGATAATAAACGGATAGAGAAAACTTTAAATAAATATTTAAAAAATGATGAAAACGATAAACAATTTAATCCACATCTTATTAAAGATTATAAGGAAGAGATACAATTAGAAATAAAAAAGGCTAAAAAAGGAAAATATTCTATCTCATTTGTTTTATTAACCTTTGATGGTAAATTCGAACAAAGTGCTAAAAATTTATATATGAGGTTTTTAAGAAAAAAATTATGGGATACAGATGAAGCTTTTTTCTTTAAAAATAATTCGATTTTATGTTTTTTCCCTTTTAGTGGACTTGATGAAAAAGATATTTTATCAAAAAAATTAAAAAAATATAATAGACAAATAATTATGAATTCTAAAAAGTATGACGATTGCAAATTAACATTAACTTTTAATATTTTTCCTGAACATATAGATAGTTTTGATCAGTTAATTGAAGAAATTAAGGAATAAAACTATGTTTAAAAAAAAATTTATAATATTTTTTTTATTAATATTTATCTTAACAGGATGTCAAGATAAATATGAAGGCATGACTGGCAATAAAGATGAGTTATTAAAACTTTTTCCAAATAAAAAAACACTTTTAAGTTATAGTGGAAGTGGAGATTATTATCAAGAAGTTTTTATAAATGATATTATAAGGAAAGAAAATAAAATAATTTTAGATGTTAATGGGGAAGTAAAAGCTAAAAATTTTGATGAATTATATGACGACCATTTTTTTAATTATAAATATATATTAGATAAACATGGAATTTTACAACAGTCTTATAATAATAACTTAGTGTTAGATTCTAAGTATACAAATTTGTATATTTTAAAATTTCCTTTAGTTGAGGGAAATTTTTGGAAAGAAACTACATTAGACTCTAATGGTAACAAATATAAAGTTAAATCGAGTATTGAGTCTATCAAAACAGAAGATGGTAAGACTATCATTACTGTTTATCATAATGAACAAGGTAGTGATTATTATGAAAAAAGAGTAATTAAAGAAGGCTTAGGTATAGTTAAATATAGTAAAAATACAAAATTAGACATTTCTGTAGGTTATAATTTTTCTAGAATTTTAGATATAGACCAAAATTGGGTGAAATTATCTACTAAAATTAAAACTTTTTTAACAAATTATAATAAAGATTGGCAAGATTTTTTTAATTTAAAAGATAAATATGTATTTAATTATTATTTTGAAAATAGTTCTATTTTAGAAAAAATAAAGAATTTTGAAAGACCTGATTATAATATTGAGTTTGATAAAGTAAATATTATTAAAATTTTAGAAGATAATGATAATATAGAGGTTTATGTAAATGAATATTATATTCAAAAAAAGAATGATGAAAAAGTAAAAGTTAACACTAAAGTGAAATATGAATTGTTAAAAAAAGACGATAGTTTTAAAATTATAAATTATCAAATTATTAGTCAATCTAGGTGATTTTATGAAAAAAGTTTTATTAATTGCATTGATAGATGCTATATTTACTCAAGTTTTTATTAATATTATTCCAGGCTTTTTCAGATTTTCATTAGCTGTTGCAATTTTACCTGTATTTTATTATTTTGATGAAGATTTAAATCCTCTTATTACAGCAGTTTTTATATCTATATTTGGTGTTACTTTCAGAACTATTATTAATTTAAATACTCCTATATCTACACTTGATTTTTTTTATCAAGATTTAAACATAGTAGTTTTTGATTTAGTTTATGGTTTAATTTTTTACCTTTTTTATTATAAGAAAGATAAAGGAAAAATCAAAATATTTAATTGGGCTTTTATAGTCTTTTTAGGTGACTTAGTTGCAAATGCAGCAGAAATAATCTCGAGACAAATGGTATTAACTGAGCATTTAAATGAGTTGATATTAGTAGCTTTTTTAAGAAGTGTAATATCTATATTTTTAGTGTTTATTGTATTTTATGTAAAAGAGATTATAAACAAGGAATTTGATAGAAAAAGATATAATGAACTATTAGGTATTTTTTCAGGTATTCAAGCAGAAGTATATCTAATGAAAAATAATATTAAATATATTGAAAATGTTATGACAGATGCATATATGCTTTATGACAATATTGAAAAAAATGATTTTCATAAAAATAAAAAGAAATCTTTAAAAATTGCTCAAAATGTACATGAATTAAAGAAAAATTATATTGAAATATTAAATGGTTTGAGTAAAGTACATTTCAAAAAGGATTATTATAATGAGATAACCATGTATGAGATTTTAGATATTTTAAGGCAGAAGGTCAATCAACAAAAAAAAGAAAATAAAAAGAAATTACATTTTCTAATTAAAAAAGATGAAAATTTTGTTATAAAAAAACATTTTTTATTAATGTCTGTTTTAAGAAATTTAATAGATAATTCATTAGAAGCTTTATTTGAAAGTGATAAAAAAAGATTATATCTTAATTTAAGTTATTATGTTGAAAAAAATTATATATATTTTACTATTAAAGATAATGGAATAGGTGTTAAGGAAAAAAATATTGATTATATTTTTAACTCTGGATTTTCAACTAAATTTACTAAAAGTGGTGAAATTCATAGAGGAGTTGGATTAACACTTACTAAACAAATAATTGAAAAAGAATTTCAAGGTGAAATATCTATAGAAACTGAATATAAGAAATATACTAAATTTAAATTAAAGCTAAAAAAGAATTTAATAGAGGAGGGAATGATACATAAAATATGAATTTTTTTATAATTGATGATGATATTAATGTAATTAAAATTTTAGAAAATATTATTGAAGATAATGATTTAGGAGATGTAATAGGAACTAGTAAAAATTCTATGGAAGCTATAGACGAAGTTAAAAAACTTAAACCAGATATTATTTTGATAGATTTATTAATGCCTGAGATAGATGGAATAAACTTTATAAAAAAAATTAATGATTCTCATCTTTTATTAGAATATATTATGATTTCAAAAGTTTCAGAGAAAAAAATAATTAGTAAAGCTTATGAAGTAGGAGTTAAATTTTTTATAACAAAGCCTATTAATAGAATTGAAGTTATTAATGTATGTGAAAATGTTAAAGAAGCATATATGAATAGAAAAAAATTAAGTACTATTAACAACATTTTAGATAAAGACTACAAAGAAGATCTTGAAAATGAATTAATGAAAAATTTAAAGTTTATTTTAAATGATATTGGTATATCTGGTGAAAAAGGTTTTAATGAAATTTTAGAGATTTGTCTAGAAGTTAATAAAAATAATCAAAATGATTTTTTAATTAGTGAAATGTATAATAAATTTGAAAAACCCAATACTGTCAAACAAAGGATTAGAAGGGCTTTATCCAAGGGGCTTAGTAATATAGCAGCTTTAGGAATAGAAGATTATATGAATGTTAAATTTACTCGTTATTCTAATAACTTATATGATTTTCAAAATGTAAAGGCAGAAATGGATTTTTTAAGAGATAAACGAGATAAAGGTGGAAAAATTAATGTTAGTTCTTTTATAAACAATATTTTAATATTAGCAGAAAGAGGTATATAAATAAAAAATATATGAATAAATATAAATTATTTGAAAATTCCCACTTTATATTACGGGAATTTAATTTTTTTTGATTTTTTTTGTACTTCTTACATAAACTTAACTTAATAATAGTTATTATAAATCTAATTTTTGAAAGGGAGGAATAATGGAAGAGAAAAAAGGTACTTTTGGTCAAGCGGTATTTTTACTTTTAATTTTGATCACGTTTATTTCAACTGGAATGCAATTATTTGGTGCGGATGTACACATTCCACTTTTATTAGCAGCTTCAGTTGCAGCACTAGTAGCTATGTCTAATGGTTACTCATGGGAGGAGCTATTAGAAGGTGTTGTTGATACTATTAGTTCAGCAATGGGAGCCATTATTATTTTAATGGTTATAGGTATTGTTGTAGGAACATGGAAAGCAGCGGGTATTGTACCAGCAATGATTTATTATGGTCTTAGTGTTTTATCACCAGCTATTTTCTTAGTTGCAACATTAATTATTACATCAATTGTTTCGCTAGCTACTGGTTCTTCATGGACAACTGCAGCTACAATTGGTATTGCTTTAATGGGAGTTGGACAAGGTTTAGGTATTGAACCACCTATTATAGCAGGTGCTATTATTTCAGGAGCGTATTTTGGAGATAAAATGTCACCACTTTCTGATACAACTAACTTAGCACCAGCAGTTTCAGGAGCTACACTTTTTGATCATATTCGTCATATGATTTATACAACAGGTGTAAGTTATTTAATTACTTTAGTAATTTTTGCTTTTATTGGTATGCAATATTCAGGAAAACAATTAGATTTTGCTCAAATAGAAGCTATTAATGCAGCTATTAACGGTAGTTTCAATATTAATCTATTCTTATTATTACCACCTGTGTTAGTAATTGTAATGGTAGCATTGAAAGTACCAGCACTACCAGGTTTATTTGGTGGAGCATTACTTGGTGGACTTTTTGCAGGAATTTTCCAAGGAACTGGTATGACAGGTATTATTGGAGCAGCTCACTACGGTTTCAATGTAGATACTGGAATGGAAATGGTAAATAGTCTTGTTAACGGTGGTGGAATGAGTAGTATGATGTGGACTATCTCATTAATACTTTCAGCAATGATATTTGGTGGAGTGATGGATAAAGCAGGTTTCTTAGAAGCAGTTGTAGCAAAGATGGTTGTAGCAGCAAAATCTACAGGAGATTTAGTTTTAGCAACTATATTAACAGAAATATTTATGAACTTAACTGCAGGAGACCAATATTTATCTATTGTATTACCTGGTAAAATGTTTAAAGATGAATATGCAAAGCGTGGTTTAAAGCCTAAGAACTTATCAAGAGTTCTAGAAGATGCAGGTACTCTTACTTCTCCACTTATTCCATGGAACTCATGTGGTGCTTATATGTGGACAACTTTAGGAGTTCATCCATTTGCTTATGCTCCATATGCTTTCTTAAATTTAATTAACCCAGTTATTTCAGTTATTTATGGTTATACTGGATTTACTATGGAATATTTTGATGATGAAGAAAAAATTGCATAAATTTTTAAAAAAGGTGATTCGTTTAGAATCATCTTTTTTTATTTGTAATAATATGGTAAAATGAGCTATAGGAGTGAGAAAATGAAAAAAATAAATTCAAGAAAATTAGCGTATTTAATTTTAAAAGATATTGAAAAGAAAAATGTATCAGTAAAAGAATCATTAGATAATTGGTTAAAAAAATATGAAATAGATTCAAGAGATGAAAATTTAGTTAGAAAAATAGTATATGGCTGTATAGAAAATAAAATGCTTTTAGATTATTACATAAATCAATTAGTAAATAATAAGCCAGATTTAGATGTTAAAATATTAATTCAAATAGGAATGTATCAAATTGTATTTTTAGATAAAATTCCTGATTCAGCTGCAGTAAATGAAAGTGTTAAAATAATAAAGAAAATAAATTTTAGAGCAAAAGGTTTTGTAAATGGTGTATTAAGAAATTTTATTAGAAAAAAGGATAAATTAAAACCTAAAAAAACAAAAAATAATTATTTATCACTTAAATATTCATATCCTAAATGGTTAGTTGATTATTTTTTAGAAGAGTTTGGAAAAAAGAAAACTTTAGAGATATTAGAGTTTAATAAAAATTCATCAGATATTACTCTAAGAGTAAATTCTTTAAAGTTAAGTAGAAAAGAACTTATTAAGGAATTTGATAAAAAAGGTATTAAAGCTAAAAAATCAAATTTAACTAAATCTGGTATAATAATTAAATCTTTAAATGATACTAGTCTTACTAATAACAAATTATTTAAAGATGGAAAATTTTATATTCAAGATGATGCCTCTATTTTAGTATCTGAAGTTTTAGCCCCTAAGAAAGGTCAAAAGGTTTTAGATGTCTGTGCAGCACCAGGTGGTAAAACTACACATATGGCTGAGTTAATGGATAATAAAGGCAAAATAATTGCTAGAGATGTAAATGGTAAAAAACTTAATCTGATTAAAGAAAATATTAATAGGTTAGGTTATAATAATATAGTCTTAGAAAAATTTGATGGTACAAAACTAGATAAAGATAATATAGAAAGTTTTGATAAAATTTTATTAGATGCTCCTTGTTTAGGACTAGGGATTATAGGAAGAAAACCTGAAATAAAATATAATAAGAAAAAAAGTGATTTTAAATCTATAAATACTTTACAAAACAAATTATTAAAAAACTCTTCAAAACTTTTGAAAAAAGGTGGAGAACTAGTTTATAGTACTTGTAGTATTGGAAAAAAAGAAAATGATAAAATAATAAATGAATTTTTAAGTAATAATAAAAACTTTGAATTAAAATCAATTAAAAAATTATTACCTGGACAAAAAAATACAGATGGTTTCTTTATTGCTAAATTGATAAAAAAATAAGAGGTGATGCTTTGAAATTTTCGTCAATTACAGATGTAGGAAATGTAAGAGAAATTAATGAAGATGATTACTACATTGATAGTCAAACTGAAAAATTATTTATGGTTGCCGATGGGATGGGTGGACATAAAGCTGGAGATGTAGCAAGTAAAATGGTTATAAATATTTTGAAAAATCATTTTTTGAAAAACATTAATGAAAATATGGAACTTGTGGAAATAAAAAATAAACTATTAGAAGGTATAAAAATTGCTAATAAAGAAGTTTATAAATTGTCTAGTAAATATAAAAAATTAAATGGAATGGGAACTACCTTAAATCTTTTATATATAGGAAAGAAAGATTTACTTTTTTTAAATGCAGGCGATTCAAGATCTTATATATATTATGATAGTAAATTACAAAAGATTACTAAAGATCATTCTTTAGTTGAACAATTATTATCAAATGGTACTATTACTGAAAATGAAGCTAAAAATCATCCTCAAAGAAATATTATCACAAGTTGTTTAGGAAATAAAAAAGATTATAAAATTGATAGCTATATTGTTCCTAAAAGAAAAAACATGAAAATATTACTTTGTACTGATGGATTAACTAATTTAATTAAAAAGGAAGAAATCAAAGAAACAATTGAAAATAATAATGTGTACTTAAGTTCAAAGAAATTAGTTGATTTAGCTAAAAAATATGGAGGATTTGATAATATAACATTAATTCTTTTAAGTATTGAAAGTAATGAGGACGAAAATGAAAAAGAAAATATTAGGTAATAGATATAAAATAATTGAAAAAATCGGTGAAGGTGGCATGGCTAAAGTATATAAAGCTAAAGATAAAGTTTTAAATCGTCATGTTGCTATTAAAGTGTTGAAAGAAAATTTAAAGTCAGATGAAGAATTTGTAAAAAAATTTGATAGAGAAGCAATGTCAGCTGCATCTTTATCTCACTCAAATATTGTAAATGTCTATGATGTAGGTGAAGATGGAAATATAAAATATATTGTAATGGAATATATTAAAGGGATTACTTTAAAGAAGATAATAGATAGTAATAAAGATTTTTTGGCAAATGATGATATATTAGATGTTGCGTTTCAAATAAGTTCAGCAATTAAACATGCACATGAAAATGGAATAATTCATAGAGATATTAAGCCAGAAAATATTATTATTACATCGGAAAAACAAATTAAAGTAACAGATTTTGGGATTGCTCGTGCTGCTACTTCTTCAACAAGGGTTAATAATAAAAAAGCTTTAGGAAGTGTTCATTTCACTTCGCCGGAGCAAGCAAGAGGTGGAGTTATAGACCAAAGAACTGACATTTATTCTTTAGGAGTCTTACTTTATCAATTATCTACAAATAAGCTGCCTTTTAATGGTGATACTGAAGTTGAAGTTGCTTTAAAACATTTAGAAGAAAAAATGAAAAACCCTAGAGAAATCAATCCTGATTTATCAAAAGGATTAGAAAAAATAATTGTTAAATCTACCAAAAAAAATCCAAATAATCGATATAATAATTTAGATGAGATTTTATCAGATTTAAAAAAAGTTAGTAATGGTTTAGATGATAATATTGTTGTAAATGATATAAATACTGATGGGGAAACTAAGAGGTTGCCTGATATAGGAGAGTTAAAAAATATGTCAAGTAAAAGAAAAAATAATAAAAATAATAAAAACAATAATAAATTTGCTATGATTATAGCAGTTATTGCTGCATTAGTGTTTACTGTAGGAATTTTTTCAGTGTTTTTTGTAGATGATTTTTTAGATAGTTTTAAAAATAATATTGTCAAAGTTCCTGAAGTTGTAGGAATGTCCAAAGATCAAGGTGTTTCTACTTTGAAGGATAAAAATTTAAATATTGAAATAGTTGATTCAAAATACTCTAATAAGTATTCAAAAGGTACAATTGTAGAACAATCTGTTGAGCCTGGAGAGGAAGTTAAAGAAGAATTTATTATAGAATTATCTATTTCAAAAGGGACTGAAAAAGTCGAAGTTCCAAATGTATTAAATAAAAAGTTTTTAAATGGTAAAATAACTTTAGAAAATTCAGATTTAGTTATTGGATCGATTGATTATGAATATAGTCAACTTCCTAGAGATACGATAATAGATACAAACCCAAATCCTGATAGTCAGGTTGCTATAGGTTCAAAAATTAATTTAATAGTTTCAAATGGACCTGAATTAAAAAAAGTTATAGTACCTAGTTTAGTAGGTTTAACTTTAAATGAAGCAAAAGAGCGATTAGGAAAGATAAATTTGAGCTTGAAAAATATATCTTATGAATCAAATGAAGATATTCCAAAAGATGAGATTATAAAACAAACACCTAAAAGTGGTAAAGAAGTAGATGAAGGTTCTACTATTGATATTGTTATAGATAATGATGTAATTGTAAAAGAAGATACAGTTGATGAAGAAAGTTCAAGTGAAGATAATAAATTAGTTAAAAAAGCATTTTTTATACCACTTAACTTTGAAAATGATAAAGGAATTTTAAAAGTTACAAAACAAAAGGATTCAAATGAGGAAATAAAAGTTTATGAAAAAGAACATCACAACTCTGAAGGAAATGTAAGGGTAGTAGTTGAAGCTAGTGGAGAAAATACAATAAGAATATATTTTGATGATAAAGTCATAAGTACACAAGTAAAGGATTTTAAATAGGTGAAAGATGATAAAAGGATTAGTTTTAAAAGCAGTTGGCGGTAAATATGATGTAAAAACTAAAAAAGGTTTGTTTAATTGTGAATTAAGAGGTGTAGTCAAAAAGAAAGATAAAAGACCTATTGTAGGTGATTTTGTAAAAATAGATGTAATTAATCAAGAAAATAATAAAGGAATGATTAAAAAGATTTTGTCTAGAAAGTCAAAATTAGACAGACCTTTGGTTTCTAATGTTAATCAAGCTGTTATTGTTTTTGCAATGAAAAATCCAGATCCTAATTTTCAACTTTTAGATAGATTATTAGTATTATCTCATTATAATAATTTAGCACCTATTATTTGTTTTAATAAAACAGATTTAGTTGATTTAAAAGAAATTAATAAGTATAAAAAAATTTATGAAAAAATCGGTTATGATGTTGTTTTAACTTCTACTAAAGATCTAGAAGGGATAAAAGATCTTAAAGAAAAATTAAAAGATAATATATCTGTTTTTGCTGGGCCATCTGGAGTAGGAAAATCCTCTATTTTAAATTGTTTAGATAATAATTTAAATTTAAGAACTGGAGAGATTAGTAAAAAAGTTAAAAAAGGTAAGCATACAACACGTCATACTAGATTATTAAAATTAAACAAAGGTGGATGGGTAGTCGATACTCCAGGATTCGAAAATTTAAATTTACCTAAAATCGATCATTATCATCTACAAGATTATTTTCCTGAAATCAAAAAAAATAAATATGGCTGTAAATTTAATGATTGTTTGCATATTAATGAACCTAAATGCAGAATTTTAAACTTAGTTAAGAAAAAAGAAATTTCAAAACAAAGATATAATTCATATGTATATATATTAAATGAATTACAAAATTATAGGAGGTATTAGAGTGGTTAAATTATCACCATCAATTTTATCAGCAGATTTTTTAGATTTAAAACAAGATATAAAAGTATTAGAAGAAAATAAAGTTGAATATTTGCATATAGATGTAATGGATGGACATTTTGTTCCAAATATAACAATGGGACCAGTTATACTTGATTCAATAAATAAAGAAACAGATATGATTTTAGATGTGCATTTAATGATTGATAATCCAAGTGATTATATTGAAGACTTTGTTAATAAAGGAGCAGATATTTTAACAGTACATTATGAGTCTTCACCTCATATTCATAGATTGATTCAAATGATAAAGTCTTTTGATATTAAGGCAGGTGTTTCTATAAACCCAGGAACTCCAGTAAATGTCTTAGAAGAAATAATAACAGAAGTTGATTTAGTTTTAATTATGTCAGTAAATCCAGGTTTTGGAGGACAGAAATTTATTGAAAGTTCTTTAGAAAAAATTGCTTATATAGATAATATAAGGAAACAATTAGATTTAGATTTTAAAATACAAGTAGATGGTGGAATAAAAGATTATAATGTTTTAGACGTAGCAAACGTAGGGGTAGATTTAGTAGTTGCTGGATCTGCAATATTTAATGAAAATGGAATAAAGAAAAATATTGAAAAGTTCAAAAAGGCTTTAGATGAAAAATAAATGTGCTATTGTTTTAAATGGTAAAATTGAAAATTATTCTTTTTTAAAAAAGAAAATTAAAGGTTATAAAACTATTATAGCTGCTGATGGAGGTATGAATCATTTAAAAAAGATAGATGTTTTGCCAGATATTTTGCTAGGAGATTTTGATTCGTTTGATTTAAAAGGACTTGATAAAAATATAAAGATTAAAAAGTATAAAACCGATAAAAATTTTACTGATGGTGAAATAGCTATTGATTATATAATTAACAAAAACATAAAAAAAGTTGATATATATGGTGCATTAGGAAATAGAATAGATCATCTACTTGCAAATGTTCATTTGTTAGAGAAGTTATTGCTAAATAAAATAACAGGAAGAATTATAACTTATAACAATATTTTAAAAATGTTTGATGATGAAATTACTATAAAATCTAAAGAATTTGAATATTTTGAAGTGTTTTCAATTTTAGCTTATAGTAAAGTTATTAAAGGTTTATCTATAAAAAATGCAAAATATCCTTTAAATAATAAAACTTTATATAGAAAAAACACTTTAGGTATTAGTAATGAATTTTTAAAAAAAGATATAAAAATTTCTATAAAAAATGGAATTGGGATTGCTGTTTTAAGTAGAGATTAGTTCAAATAAAAAACAAGCATAATATTATATTATGCTTGTAAAAATGTTTTTTAAATTATTTGAGTAATTTAGGCTGAAAGTTAAATAGTTTATTAGTAAACTCTATTCACTTTTCCAGCTTTGATACATTTAGAACAAACATTGATTCTTTTTATTGTTCCGTTTACATCTGCTTTTACTTTTCTCAAATTTGGTTTCCATGATCTTTTAGTAGAGTTGTTAGAGAAACTAACACTATTACCAGTCATTCTTCCTTTATTACAAATTTCACAATGTTTAGCCATTGTGCACCTCCTTAATATTTCAACAAAAATAATTTTATCAAATAATAGTCTAAATGACAAGGAATAATATTATTTTTTTAATTTTGATTAAAACAATAAATATAAGGTATCTTAATAATAAATTTAATAAATAAAAATTTGATTATTAAACATTAATTATATAAAATATAGATATGAAGATTAAAAGGAGGTTTAATTTGACTATAAAAGTTTCAAATGATATGGGTGAAGTTTTAATAAACGAAAATGTAGTTGCAAAATTAGCTGGTGTTTCTGCAATGGAGTGTTATGGATTAGTTGGAATGGTTTCAAAAAATACAACAACTGGTTTAATCAAATTATTAAAAAATGAACATTTAAATAAAGGTGTTGAAGTAGAAACTTTTGATGATGGAATTGTAATTGATTTATTTGTTATTATACAATTTGGGACTAAAATTTCTGTAGTTGCTGAAAATATTATTAATCAAGTAAAATTCAATATAGAAAAGCAAACAGGATTAGAAGTAAAAAAAGTTAATTTGAATATTGAAGGTGTAAAGACTAAATAAGGAGTGAATGATTTGGACATTAAAACAATAGATGTTAATTTGCTTGAAATGATGTTTAAGCAAAGTAACCAGGAATTAAAAAGAAATATGGAATTAGTAAATGATTTAAATGTATATCCTGTCCCTGATGGGGATACAGGAACAAATATGTCATTAACGATGGAATCTGCTATTGAAAATTTAAGTATAGATGGTCAAGAAACAATTGAATCAATTGCTAATGATTTATCTAAAGGGTCATTAATGGGAGCAAGAGGCAATTCTGGTGTAATTTTATCTCAAATTTTTAGAGGTTTCTCTAAAGGTTGTCAAGGTAAAGATAAATTAACGCCTATAGATTTGGCTAATGCTTTACAGTCAGCATCTGATTGTGCTTATGATGCAGTTATGAAACCAGTTGAAGGGACAATTTTAACAGTTATTAGAAAAACAGCTGAAGCTGCAAATGAATTTGTGAAAGATGATACAACTATAGATGAATTAATTGAGTATATTTTAGTTGTTTCAAAAAAAGCTTTAGATAAGACACCTGAACAATTAAAGGTTTTAAAACAAGCCAATGTAGTTGATGCTGGTGGCAGAGGGCTTTTTTGTATATTTAAAGGTTTTGAACATGCAATTAGTGGAAAAGAATTATTAGATGAACAAGAATCTAAAATCGAAGAAAAAAATAAAACAATAAATTCACCTGATGAAATTGAGTTTGGATATTGTACAGAATTTTTTGTAAAAGGAAATATAAGTACTGAAATTTTAAAAGAAAAAATTCAAACTTTAGGAGATAGTATGGTATTTGTTAATAATGATGACTTAACAAAAGTTCATATTCATACTAATAATCCTGGCATAGCTTTACAGTATGCTTTAGAAGAAGGTAGTTTAGAAAAAATAAAAATTGAAAATATGAGAAGACAACATAGTGAATTAATAAAAAAAGAAAATGAAGAAATTGAAAAAGAAAAAGAACAAAAAGATTATGATATAATAGCTATTGCTGTAGGTGATGGCATTGAAGATATTTTTAGAGACTTAGGTGTTACTAAGATAATAAAAGGTGGACAAACTATGAATCCTTCAACAAAGGATTTATTACAAAAAATAGATGAGTCTAATGCTAAGAATATCATTATTTTACCAAATAATAGCAATATTATTTTAGCAGCTGAACAAGCCAAAGAAATTTCAGATAAAAACATTCATATTTTACCAACAAAGACTATTCCTCAAGGAATTAATTCATTAATAGAATTTGATTTTAATAATGATGTTGAGTCTAATTTAGAAATTATGGAATCTGCAATTGAAATAGTTAAGACAATTGAGATTACCTATGCAGTAAGAGATACAACTTTTGATAATAAGGAAATTAAAAAAGGTGAAATTTTAGGTGTTACTGAAGGTGAAATAACTGAAACAGGTTCGGATTTACATGATATTACAATAGATACTGTTAAAAAGTCAATAGATGAAGATACAGAAATTGTTACTATTTATTATGGTGATGAAGCTGATAAAGAAACAGCTATTGAATTATCAGAAGAAATTGAGCAAATGTTAGATTTTGGAGATGTAGAAGTTTATTATGGTGGTCAACCACTTTATTATTATTTAATATCTGTCGAATAATATTGATTTAGTCTAAAATACCATCTAGAAATTATCTAGATGGTTAATTTTATTTAAATAAAGGGTGCTTATGGAAAAATATAATTTAGATATGTCAATTAAAAATGTAAAAGGTGTAGGTAAAAGGAAAAAAAAATTATTAAATAAGTTAGAAATATATACTATTGATGATATTTTAAAACATTATCCTATTAGTTATGAAAATAAAAAAAATATTTTTTCTGTTTCTAGCATTCAAAATGGACAAAAAGTTACTACTAAAGGTAAAATAATAAAAATTTCTAAAAAGATTACTCGAAGAAATAAAAAACTTTTAATAGGAACTGTAAAAGATTTTAAATCATGTATTTTTGAGATTGTATTTTTTAACTATAAATATGTTATAAATAAATTAATTGAAGGACAAGAGTATTATTTTTACGGTAAATTTAAAAATAATCAAATAATACATCCTGAGTTTATTTTTTTAAATAGTTCAAATAAAAAATTAAAAGATTTTTTAAAAATTAAACCGATTTATCCTTTGACTGAAGGCTTAAAACAATGGCAGTTAGAAAAAATAGTAAAGGAAGTATTAGAAAATATAGAAATTTATGAAAAAGAAAAATTATATAGTAGTATTGTAAAAAGCAAAAATTTATGTCCTTATATGTATGCTTTAAAAAATATTCACTTTCCCAAAAATGAAAAGGCTTATAAAGTTGCTAAATATCGACTTATTTTTCAAGAATTTTTTGATTACCAATTGGCTATGTATTTTTTAAAAACTAAATTTAATAGAGAAGATGGTATTAAATTTAAGAAAAATAAAAAGGTAGAAAAATTGATTAATAGTTTACCTTTTGAATTAACTAATGCTCAAAAAAATGTTTTAGATGAGATTTTTAAAGATATGGAAAAACAAAAAACTATGAATCGTATTGTACAAGGTGACGTTGGATCAGGTAAAACTATAGTAGGTATTTTAGCTATTTATTTAGCTGTTTTAAATGGTTATCAAGCTAGTTTTATGGCTCCTACTGAAATATTAGCTAAACAACATTTTAAAGAGTTTAAAAATATAATCAAAGATGAAAATATTAAAATAAAGTGCTTAACATCTTCTACTAAGAATAAAGAAAAACTTTATAAAGAAATTAAATCTGGAAAGATTGATATATTAATAGGAACTCATGCATTATTACAAGATAATGTATATTTTGATAAATTAGGTTTAATTATTACTGATGAGCAACATAGATTTGGTGTTCGTCAAAGAGAACTTTTAAAACAAAAAACAGATTTATATCCAGATGTTTTAGTAATGTCTGCTACTCCAATACCTAGAACACTTTCAATGATTTTATATGGAGACTTAGAATTATCAATAATTGATGAAATGCCTAAAGGTCGTAAACCTGTAATAACTAAGTATGTTCCTAATAAGAAGAGAAATGATATGTATGGTTTTTTAAAAAAAGAAATCGATTTAGGACGTCAAGTTTTTTTCGTTTGTCCATTAGTTGATAAAAATGAGGATTTAGAATTAACTTCAGTTACTCAACATCTAGAAAGTTTAAAAGAATTTTTTAAAGAATATAAAGTTCAAATGGTTCATGGTCAAATGAAAACAAAAGAGAAAAATCAAATTATGTCTGATTTTAAAAATAAGAAAATCGATATTTTAGTATCTACTACTGTGATAGAAGTTGGGATAGATATACCTAATGCAAATATTATGGTAATAGAAAATGTGGAGAGGTTTGGTTTATCTCAACTTCATCAACTTCGTGGAAGAGTTGGTAGAGGAAAACATCAGTCTTATTGTTTTTTATTAGGAGAAAAATTAGGAGAAACTGCTAAAAAGAGAATTAAAATAATGGTAACTACTAACGATGGATTTTTAATTTCTAAAAAAGATTTGGAAATCAGAGGTCCAGGAGAAGTTTTAGGGACTAAACAACATGGAATAGCTGAGTTTAAGTTAGCTAATATTTTAAAGCACAATGATATTTTGATAGAAACACAAAAAGTTATAAAAAAATTAATTAAGTATTATAAAGAAGGCGACAATGGTAAAGTAGTTAATTTTATGAATAAAAAATCACAAAATATAATTAATCGTTACAAAATTAAATAAATATGATAATATAATTATCGAGGTGATATTATGAGAATTATAAGTGGGAAATCTGGTGGTATAGTATTAGAGACACTACCAGGAAGAAAAACAAGACCTACAACTGATAGAGTAAAAGAATCAATTTTTAATTTAATACAATTTAGTGTACCGAATAAAAATGTTTTAGATTTATTTTCTGGATCTGGTGCACTCGGCTTAGAAGCAGCTTCAAGAAATGCTAAAAAAGTTTTTTTAGTAGAGAATAATTCAGATTGTGAACCTATTATCAATAGAAATATTCAAAAAGCAAATCTAGAAGATAGTATTGAGCTTTATATTCAAGATTCTTTTGATTATTTACTTACAACTAATGAAAAATTTGATATTGTATTGTTAGATCCTCCTTATCAAAAAGGTATGGAAAAAAAGGCAATTGATTTACTTATAGAAAATGATCTTTTAAATAAAAATGCACTTATTATTGTTGAAACGTTTATAAAAGATGATTTAACTTTTGATTATAAAAATTTAGAACTTATACGAAATAGAGAATACGGTAATAGTAAAATATTTATACTTAGGAGGAAATAATGACTGTAGCAATTTATCCAGGTTCATTTGATCCTGTAACTAAAGGACATTTAGATATAATTAAAAGAGCAGCAAAAATTTTTGATAAAGTTATTGTTGGAGTTTTGATAAATAAAAATAAAACTCCTATGTTTTCCTTAAAAACTAGAGAAAATATGATAAGAGAATCTTTAAAATGCGATATAAACGTGGAAGTAGATAGTTTTGAAGGTTTACTTACTGATTATATTGATAAAAATAATATTGATGTTATAATAAAGGGATTAAGAGCTGTTTCAGATTTTGAAAGTGAATTTCAGATGGCTACTATGAATAGAACATTAAATAAGGATGCAGAAACTTTTTTCTTAGTAACAGATATGAAATATGCTCATTTAAGTTCTTCTTTAGTAAAAGAAGTATTTTCTTTAGGTGGTAATATTAATGAATTTGTAACACCTGTAGTTTTAAAAAATATGAAGCAGGAGGGAAGTAATGGATAAAAATTTAAAAGTTTTAAATTACTTAGAAGAATTAGAGGAATTAATTGATCAATCTTCTGATGTACCTTTAACAGGCAAAGTTATGCTTAATAGAAATAAAGTATTAACTTTAATTAGTCAAATAACTAGCGAATTACCTGAAGAATATCAACATGTTAAATACTTATATCAAAATAAAGAAGAAATATTAAATGAAGCTGAGCAAAAATCTGAAAGAATTATTAATAATGCTAAGGAAGAAAAGAAAAAAGTTTTAAAAGAATTAAATGAAAAAAAAGAGCAGTTAAATAAAGAATTTAATAAAGAACACGATAGATTAGTTAATAAGCATCAAATAGTCCTAGATGCTAAGAAAAAAGCAAATGAAATTATTAATGATGCTAAGAAAAAGGCTAATAGTATGAGGAATTCATCATTTAATTATTCTAAAGAGTTGTTAGTAAATGTTCACGATGATTTTAATAAACAACTTAAAATAATTGAGAAAAATATAAGAGAACTAGAAGATATGAAATAAAGGATATTTGAAATTAAATATCCTTATTTTTAATTATAGGCCTATTTTTGTATTCTAAATTAAATTTTTTATTATTTGTAAACATATTATAAATATTTGTTGAATTAATATCTATTTGAATCATTTTTTTAGCCACTTTATCTTGAGGAGTATAATTTTTTAAATTAGTGATTAAAGGTAGACTAGATTTATCTTTAAGTTTTTTAAGTAAAAATTGACCTTTTTTATTAAAACCTAAAATTCTAATATATTTAGGAGATATATTTTCAAAAGACTTATCAATATCTAAAAGTGTTTTAAATATAATTCTTTGAATTTTAGTATAAGTATACCTTTTAGTTTTAATATCTAAAATTAGCTTTTCTAAAGAATTATTATTTAAAGCTTTTTCAATGATTCTATTTTCTAAACCTTCGACAACATCAGATATATTTTTGAGTTTATTTTTTTTAATTGTTCTTAATTTATAAAAAATAAGTTTTTCAAAATCATTTCTAAAAACTAAATTATTTTTATTTTCTTTTATGATTTTAAAACAGTTTTTTGGAACAGATTTTTTAATTAAATTTAAATTACCTTTTTTTAATTGATTTCTTATAGATGTTGCAGACGAAATATTACCAGTTAGATTAGTTTGATTATAATCATTTTTTATACGTTTAATAGTTTCTAATTTAATATTTGATTTTGTATTAAAAATGGCTTTAGAATATTCAATTCCTAAAATATTATTTGGTTTTGATAAGATATTTATATTTTCTTTTTTAAAAAACTCTTTCAAACTTTTCTCTCTTGCCTTTGGAAAGCTAACTCCTTTTTTTAGCTCGTCTTTAAGAGTTTTAACGTATTTATCAGGCTCTTCCGAGTATACCCTTCCAACTTTTAAAAAATTGCTAATATCTCCATTTTCACTACCGAAGGAAATGCAATCTACTATATTCATTTTGTTAAATATTTCAATAGCTCCTTTTGCAAAGTATTCTGCACTACTTAAAGAATATATAGTAGGTAATTCAATAATTAAATCTATATTATTTTCTATAGCCATTTTTGATCTTTTCCATTTATTTAATATTGCAGGTATTCCTCTTTGTAAAAAATGACCACTCATTATACAAATTACATAATCTGCATTAGTCTTTTTAATTGACTTTTCAATATGATATTTATGTCCGTTATGGAATGGATTATATTCTGTAATTATTCCTAATACTTTCATTTTTTCACCTCTAATTAATTTTATAAAAAAAAAAGAGATTCTTAAAGAAGAATCTCTTAAAATATTAAACTTTAAATTCATTTATTTCCTTATTTAAGTCATTAGCTAAATGACTTAAGTTCTCAGCAGCTTTAGCTACGTCTTCTATAGCTAAGTTTTGTTGATCCATAGAAGCAGTTACTTCTTCAGCGCCTGCAGCTGATTCTTCAGATACAGAAGAAATATTTTCGATAGATTCTACTATCTTTTCTTTATTTTCATCCATTTTTTTAATAAATTCACTTGTTTTATTTATAATTTCACCTATTTGTTCAATAGATTGACTAATATTTTCAAATGAATTATTAACTTTATCAACAGATTCACTTTGTTCTTTAGAGCGTGAGTTTACTTTGCTCATCATTTCAACTGTACGTTTAGTTTCATTTTGAATATCTCCAATAATACCACCAATTTTTTCTGCAGATTCAGAAGACTCTTCAGCTAATTTTCTGATTTCGTCTGCAACTACTGCAAAGCCTTTACCGTGTTCTCCAGCTCTAGCAGCTTCAATTGATGCGTTTAATGCAAGTAAGTTAGTTTGTTCTGCAATAGATGAAATAGTTTCTAAAATATTTCCAATATCTTCTGATTTTTTATCAAGTCCATCTATAGCTTTACTAATTTGTTGAGTTGCTTTATTATTTTCCTTAGTTTTTTGTTGTAATTCGTTTACTGATTCAACACCTTCTTCTTTTCCATCAACGATAGTATCTGCAGATTCAAGCATGTCTTCAGTATTATTCAGTAAAGTAGAAAATTGATTATCTAATTTATTAGTTAATTCAACTGCTTGATCAGTATCATGAGCTTGACTAGTAGCTCCCTGAGCTATTTCTTCAACAGCTTTAGATACTTCATCAGCTGATGCTGAAGTTTCTTCACTTGTCGCAGCTAAATTTTCTGCTTCATTTTCAACATTTTTAACAACTTCTTTTAAATTTTTAACAAGTTGGCTTAATGTAGAAACCATTAGGTTATAGTTTTTACCTACATCTCCAATTTCTGTTTTTGTTTTTAAGTTAACTTGAGATGTTAAATCTCCATTTTTCATTTTTTCCATTTCACTTATAATTTTATTTAAGTTTTTAGTTGGATATTTAGTATAAACTATTGCAATAATAAGTCCTAAAATAATCATAATAACCATAGTAATCATTAAAGAACGGAAAAGTTTAGTTCTAGCTGTTTCGATTTCTACAGTAGATTGATTACCTAAAATAGTCCAACCAGTAGTTTTTAAAGTATCAAAATATGCATACTTTTCTTCACCATCAAAACTATATTCAATAGACCCTTTTTCATTATTTTCAATAGCTTTTGAAATTTCATCTACAGGTATTTCTTTACCAATTAATTCTTCATTTTTATGAGTAATAGTTTTTCCTTTAGAATCAATTAAAGCTGGATAACCATTTTCACCTATTTTTAAAGAATTAACTTCTTTTTGCAATGTAGATATATTAATATCAAATGCGATTACACCTATAAATTCGTCTTCATCGTATACTGATAAAGCACCTGAAACTAACATATCACCAGTAGATGCATCTGAATAAGGATCTGTCCATACAACTTCTTCTTTATTTTCTTTTGCATTTTTATACCAAGGTCTTTGTCTTGGATCATAATCACTTGGTAGATCTTGCTTAGGTCTTATAATCATATCACCATTTTTAGTACCCATATATGCATTTTTAACTAATGGATGACCTTCTAAATAATTTGATAAAAGACCTTCTAAAGAAGATTGATAATCTGGATTTTTAGTTATTTTAACAAAGTCTTCATTTTTACTAAACATTTTTAGACCTTTATTATAACCTTCAAAATAATAATCTAAAAACCTTCCTATTTCAGTTGTAACTTTATTGGTTTCTCTATCTAGTTGTTTTTCTAACAAATCAATTGATGTTTTATTAGAGTAAAATCCTAAAACTAATAAAGGCACAATAATTACAATACTGAAAATAATAATTAATTGTTTTCTCATATTCCCTCCCAAACTACTAAAGTATAAAAAATTAATTTCAATCTTAATGGGTAATTATTCTTTAAATACCCAATTTAAATGTATATATAACATAAAAACTTAATAATCCGTAAATATATTATACAATATTGTAAAGAATATGTAAAACAAATTTATAATAATAATAAATATGTGATTAATTATTAGTTATTAAAATTTTAACTTGCAAAATCAACTTATAAATACTATACTAATCATGTATAAGAAAAAAATTTTAGGAGGGAATAATAATGAATATTTTAGTTATTAATTGCGGTAGTTCATCTTTAAAATACCAACTAATAAATATGGAAAATGAAGATGTTTTAACGCAAG
>JBNJDJ010000001.1:0-175095 GCA_051744845.1 Bacillota bacterium | reverse complement strand
ATCATAAAATAGAAAGAGATTTTTACTTTGTTTATAACAAAAATAGAGTAATGTCTCCTTTAAGCCAGAAATTTAAAAACTATATTTTAAAATAAAAAAAGTGCTTTATTCATTAGATTGAATATAAGCACTTTTTGATTACTTATTATTTCATAAATACATTATAAGCTTTATATGTCATATATAAATCCGCTTTTGAAATCAACTCAAAAGGTGCGTGCATTCCTAAAACAGGAACTCCACAATCAATAACTTCTGCTCCTTCATTTGCTAAAACAAAAGCGATTGTTCCGCCACCACCTTGGTCAACTTTACCTAACTCTCCTACTTGCCAAATTACATCATTTTCATCGAATTTATTTATTATTTTTCCTAAAAATTCTGCATTTGCATCATTACAACCATATTTACCACCAGATCCAGTGTATTTTACTAACTGTACACCGTTACCTAATTTAGATGTATTATTTTTTTCTGAAACTGATGGATATGTAGGATCAAATCCTGCACCAACATCAGCTGATAATACTTTTGAATTTGACACAGTTTTTCTTAATTTAAGATAATTAAAATCAGTTTCTAAATCAATAATAGTAGCAATTGTATCATTTAAAAACTTTGATTTAGCTCCAGTGTTCCCCATAGAACCAATTTCTTCTTTATCAACAAAAACAGCCATTGCTGTTTTTTTAGGTTTATTAACATCTAAAATAGCTTTTAATTCAGCAAATGCACAAACTCTATCATCATGTCCATATCCAGATATTAAGCCTCTATCAAAACCTACATCTCGTGATTTTCCTGCTGGAACTACTTCTATTTCAGCAGATAAAAAATCTTTTTCTTTTATTCCATATTTTTCATTTAATATATTTAAAGTATTAAACTTTATTTTTTCATCTATTTCTTTATCTCCAAGAGGAATTGAACCTACTACTAAATTTAAACCTTCCCCTGTTATTGCTTCATTTAATTTTTTCTTTCTTTGATCTTTAGCTAAGTGAGGTAATAAATCAGTTATATAAAAAACCGGTTCATCTTCTTTTTCACCAATAGATATTGAAATTTTTTTATTATCCTTTGTTATTAAAACACCGTGCATAGCTAAAGGAATAGTAGTCCATTGATATTTTCTTACTCCACCATAATAATGAGTTTTCATCAACGATAAATTACTATCTTCGTATAATGGATTAGGCTTTAAATCTAGTCTTGGTGAATCAATATGACTTCCAATAATATTAAGTCCATCTTTTATTTCATTTTTTCCTATTACAGACATAATAATTGATTTTTCTTTATTAACAATATAAACTTTATCTCCAGTTTCTAATCTATCAAATTCTTCAATTGATTTAAATCCATTTTCTTTAGCATATTTTAAAATTTCTTTAAAACATAATCTTTCAGTTTTAGAATTATCTAAAAACTCTTTATATTCTTCTCCAAAATCAAATACTTCATCTTTTATATCTGTTTTTTCCCAAACATTATTAAATTTATGTTTTAATTTTTTCTGTATTTCTTTATGATTTTTTTTAGACATAAATCCTCCTACTCTAACGATTTAATTTCAACAACTTCTTCATGTGAAAGTACTTTTTCTAAATTAATTAAGAGCAATATATCGTTGTCTACTTTACATATTCCATCAATATAATCTCCATCATTTCCTTTGATTAAACTAGGAGTATCAGCTATATCTTTAGTATCAATTTGTATAGCCTTAGATGCATCATCTACCAAAAATCCAAAAAGCTTGTTTTCTATTTCAATAACAATTACTCTTTTGTCTTTAATTTTAACATCCGAATCAATATTAAAACGCTTAGCTAAATTTATTACTGGTATTATATCTCCACGTAAATTCATAACTCCTTCAACATAATCAGGAGAATCAGGAGCACTTGTAATATCATTTATTCCACTAATAGAACCAATATTAGATACATCTAGTGCAAAAGACTCATTAGAAATTTTAAAAACAACAAATTGACTTATAGCCATAGTTCCTCCTATTTTTTATCTTCTTTTTCTTTCATCATTTTTTCATAAGTTTCTTTATCTTTAACAACTTTTACATTATCTAATCTTTTTTTAAAAGATTTTCTAAAACTTTTTAAATATTTTTTTCTTAATTTTTTTTGTTCTTCTTTTTCCTTATCATTCAAACCATCTTTTTTAGACTTTTTTGCTAAAAAATTAATTCGATTTATTTCTTCTTTATCTAACAACTTTTTCCTTTCCATTCTAAACTACCAATTTTTCTTTCAATTTCATCAACAATCTCATTTGAATTAATTAAACTCATAATTTTTTTCATATCTACATACATTTCTCTATCTTTATCTAAAGTTTTTACTTCTCTTCTTATTATATCATAAGCTACATTTGTTCCTAAGCCTAATTTTGATTTTTTTTCAAAGTCTATTGCTTGACAAGAAGCTAATAACTCAATAGATAATACATTTTTTACATTTTCTAAAATTTCTTTAGCTTGACGCGATGCAATTGTTCCCATTGATACGTGATCTTCTTGATTAGCTGAAGATGAAATCGAATCTACACTTGCCGGATGAGATAAAACTTTATTTTCACTTACTAAAGATGCTGCTGAATATTGTGTAATCATAAATCCAGAATTTAAACCACCTTCTTTAGTTAAAAAAGCTGGTAAATTACTTAATTGAGGATTTACTAATCTTTCAATTCTTCTTTCACATGAATTGGCAATTTCAGATAAAGCAATCTTTAAAAAATCAAATGATAAAGCCATAGGTTGACCGTGAAAATTTCCACCTGAAAAAACTTCTTTTGTATCTTTAAAAATTATTGGATTATCTGTAACTGAATTCATCTCTATATTCATTTTTTCTTCTACATAATCATACGCATCTTTACTTGCTCCGTGTATTTGTGGAATACATCTTAATGTATATGCATCTTGAACTCTAATTTCTCCTTGCTTAGTTGTTCTTTCACTTTCTTTTAAAATATTTAACAAGTTTTTAGCTGTAGAAATTTGACCATTATGAGGTCTTACTTGATGAATTTTATCATTAAATGCATCTGTAATACCATTTAATCCTTCAATAGTTAGACTAGCTGAAATATCTGCTAACTTTAAAACATTTTTAGCATCATACATAGTAATAACTCCTATACCTGTCATTACTTGTGTACCATTTATTAAAGCTAGACCTTCTTTTGATGTTAATTCAATAGTCTCAATACCCGCCATTTCCATAGCTTTTTTACCGCTCATTCTCTCATTTTTGTATAAAGCCTCTCCTTTACCTAACATTACTAAAACCATATGAGCTAAAGGAGCTAAATCTCCACTTGCACCTAATGATCCTTTTTCAGGTATTATAGGGCATACATCTTTGTTAACCATTTGAACTAATGTATTTAAAGTTTTTAGCCTAACACCTGAATAACCTTTAGCTAAATTATTGATTCTTAAAATCATAATAGCTTTTGTAACTTCTTCATCAAAAGCTTTACCAACACCACATGCATGAGACATAATTAAATTTTCTTGTAATTGAGATGTTTCATCTTTATCAATAGTTACATCTGAAAATTTTCCAAATCCAGTTGTTATCCCATAAACTACATCTCCATTTTCTACAAACTCATCTACAATTTTTCTAGAGTCTTTAACATCTTTTATTGAAGAATCAGCAATTTTTATTTTTTTGCCAAATCTTGCTACTTCCATCACTTTATCAATTGTTAAACTTTTACCATCAATTATAATTTTTTCCATAAATCCCCCTTTTATTATTACTTAGTTATATTTTTTCATAATTCATCTTAAAATTCAATATAATTTTTATCCATTCTTTTTAGGAGGAATTAATGCTTTTTTGCTAAACCCTATTAAATCCTTTCTTTTCAACCTTACTAAGGCTTTATATACTAACTCATAATTATTTTTATAACGAAATTGTAATAAGGCTCTTTGCATTTTCTTTTCACTTAATGACTTAGCCACGAAAACTTTTTCCATTTTTCTAGGATCAATTTCAGTATAATACATACAAGTAGATAAAGTTCCTGGAGTTGGATAAAAATCTTGTACTTGTTCAGGCTGTAAATTTTTATTATTTAAATATATTGCAAGCTCAAGTGCATCTTTCAAAGTTGATCCAGGATGTGATGAAATAAGATAAGGGATAAGATATTGTTCTTTATTAATTTCTTTATTTATCTTGTAAAATTTTTCTGAAAACTTATCATATAATTTTCCTGAAGGTTTATTCATATAATATAAAACTTTTTCTGAAATATGTTCTGGGGCTACTTTTAATTGACCTGATACGTGATTTTCACAAAGTTCATAAAAAAATTCATCTGAATCATCAGCCATCAAATAATCATATCTAATACCTGATCTAATAAATACTTTTTTAACTTTTTCTAAATTTCTTAATTTTTTTAAAAGCTTTAAATAATCAGAATGATCTACATCAATTTGAGAACATACATTAGGATATAAACACTCTTTATCTTTACATACACCATCTTTTAATTGTTTTTGGCATGCAGGTTTTCTGAAATTTGCTGTTGGACCACCTACATCGTGTATATAACCTTTAAAATCTTTTGATTTAATAATTTTTTTTGCTTCTTTAATAATAGATTTATGAGAACGACTTTGTACAATACGTCCTTGATGAAATGTAAGTGAACAATATGAGCAGTTTCCATAACAACCTCTCTCACTTGTAATACTAAATTTAACCTCATTTAATGCAGGTATTCCACCGTATTTTTCATATTTAGGATGATAATTTCTTTGATAAGGAAGACCATAAATCCAATCTAATTCATCTTGATTTAAAACCATTTGAGGTGGATTTTGGATAATATATCTTTTTAAATGTTTCTGTACTAAGACTTTTCCTCTAATAGGGTCTTGATTATCCATATATAGTTTAAAAGCTTTAGCATACTCTTTTTTACTATTAGAAACTTTTTTAAAACTAGGAAGTTTTACAAAATCCGATATATTATCTAAACTAGACTTAGCATAACATGTTCCAGGTATATGATTAATATATTCAATATCTAAACCATTTTTAAGATTATTAGCAATTTCTAAAATTGGCTTTTCACCCATTCCATAGATTAATAAATCAGCTCCAGAATCAAATAAAATAGAGTGCCTTACTTTATCACTCCAATAGTCGTAATGAGCAAATCTCCTTAAACTAGGGCCTATTCCTCCTATTATAATATTTGAATTTGGAAAAACATTTTTTATCATATTTGAATATACAATTGAAGGTCGTTTTGGTCTCTTATTATTCTTACCTCCAGGTGAATAATTATCTTTTTTTCTTGGGATTTTATTAACAGTATATATATTCACCATTGAATCTAAATTTCCTGCAGAAATAATAAATCCATATTTAGGTTTTCCTAATCTCTTAAAATCTTTTTGATTAGTCCAATCCGGTTGATCAATAATACCTACTTTAAATCCTGCATTGACTAATACTCTCGATATTATTGCATGCCCAAAACTAGGATGATCAACATAAGCATCAGCACTAATAAGTATAAAATCCAATTTATCCCAATTTAATTTTTCTTTTTCTTTTTTAGTCGTTGGTAAAAATTTATTTTCTAACATATCTCTCCTTTAAAATAAATAAAAGCTATAAAGTATAGCTTTTATCTAGAACTTTCTCTTTTAATTAAGTCATATGGCATTATTTGAATATTTTTATCATCATCTTCCATTTCTTCATTTATTTTCTTAATAAGCATCCTTGTTGCAACAGAACCTAGATCAAAAATTGGTTGATGAATAGTCGTTAACTTTGGTCTAAATAAATTAGCAATTTTTGAATCATAAAAACCTACAACTTGAATATCTTCAGGAATTTTATACCCATTATCTAACAAACAATTAATAGCAGCAATAGCAGTATTATCAGTTGTTGCAAAAATAGCTTCTGGCATATTATCTTGATTAATCATTTCTTCAACTAACTCATAGGCTTCATCAATTTTATGTACACCGTCGTATACTCTTGTTTCATCATAATCAATTTTTGAATCTTTTAAAGCTTTTTTATAACCAATAAGTTGCTCATTTATAAATAAATCATCTGAATACCCACTTCTAATTAATGCAATATCTTTACTTCCAGTTTCAATTAAATATTTAGTCATTGAATAACAAGCTTTTTCATGATCAATTGATACACTTATTGTATCTAAATCTTTTAAGTATCTATTAATTAGTGCTACAGGAAAATCAGCGTTTTTAATAAATTCTTTGTGTTCTTTTTCAATTTTATAAGAAATAAATATTAAACCTTCAACATGCTTATTTTTTAATAAATTCAAATATTTTAATTCTTGTTTTCTTTCTCCGTAAGAATTACAAAGTATAATGTCATAATCATATACTTTTGCTATTTGCTCAATAGCATTTAAAACTTCTCCAATAAAAAAAGATGATATATCTGGAACAATAACACCTATCAAATTAGTTTTTTTCATAACTAAAGATCTTGCAATAGGATTAGGTTCATAATTTAACTCTTTAATCACTTCTTCTACCCTTTCACGTATTTCATCACTTACAGGTTTAGATTTATTAATAACACGAGATACAGTAGAAATCGAAACATTTGCTTTTTTAGCCACATCTTTGATTGTAATTGCCATACTTCCTCCTAATTTTCAAAAATTTATATAAATTGATACTTGTTATTATTAATATCCTTCTTATTATACATTAAATCAAAAAAATCAAAAAAGAGCAAGTAATATCATTATTAACAATTGAAAATCATTTAAAAATGTGATATTATGACTTTGATGTCAAGCTCATAAAATTAGTATATATAGTTTAATAATTAAGGAGTATTAAATGAAAAATAAAATCACCAATTTATTTAAGGAAAATATCACTTTTTTATTTTTACCTAATTCATCAAAAAATTCTAAACAGATAACTATAAACAAATTTTTATTTAGTTTTTTATTTACTATTTCAATAATATATATACTTTTCACATCTTATAATAGTTTTTTCTTATCAAACAAAAATGCAAAAATTGAAAAAAAACTAACAAACGCTTATCAAAAAATAGATAAATATAAGATACAAGCTTCTAATTTAAATGAAAAATTAAAAGAAAAAAACAATAAAATTGTTAGCTTGAATGAAAAATTAGAAAAAAATAAAAATGAATATGCTAAAAAAATTGATGAATTAAAAACATTAGAAAAAGAGTTTACATATTTAATGACTGAATTTAATACAAACAATAACTTTAATTTATCTGTTCCAACTTCTAGAGCTTTACCTAATGAAAAAAGGTCTTTAAGAGAAAATAAGACTTCTAGTTATAATGATTTTTACAAATTAATCAAAGATGATATTGAAAAATATGATAACTTAATTGCTAAATTTGAGGAAAAAATAGAGTTTATTGAATGTAAACCTGACTTATTGCCTACTAAAGGTAAAATAACATCAGATTTTGGTTATAGAAAACATCCTATTTTAAAATCTTGGGGAGAACATACAGGAGTTGATATTGATACAGATTTAGGAAATCCAATAAAAGCTGCTGGTGCAGGAGTCATAATATTTAGTGGCTATGATGGCTCATATGGAAATGTTATAATTATTTCACATGGTTTTGGATATAAAACAATATATGCTCACAATTCTGAAAATTTAGTAAAAGAAGGTTCTCAAGTTAAAAAAGGACAAATAATTGCAAAAGTTGGTAATACAGGTAGATCTACAGGACCACATGTGCATTTTGAAATACAAAAGAACAATAAACCAATTAATCCAAGAAAATTAGTAGATTTTAATTAGGAGGTTTTATGTTAGAAAAGTTTAAAAAAGACTCAAATAATAGTTTTGATGTTATCATAGGTAATGAAACTACTTTTGATGGTGATATTTCTGCAAAAGGGAATATGAAAATTGAGGGAAAAGTTAATGGTAATCTAAAATCTAATGGAAAAATAATTTTAGGACAAGACTCTATTATAGAAGGAAATATTACATCTAAATCACTTATTATTGGTGGAAATGTAAATGGAAATATTAAAACAGCTGAAAGTTTAAAAATTACTCAAACTGGAAATTTAGAAGGAGATATTTTAGTTTCAAGTTTTGCAATTGAAAAAGGTGGAACTTTTAAAGGACAATGTGATATAAATACAAAAGACTCAAATAAAAAATTAAAGAAATTAAAAGAAGAAGTAAATAAAGAATCAAAAAAAGAGACCATTGAAAAATAATAGTCTCTTATATTTAATACATATATTCATCTAATAATTCTGGGCCTTTTAAATATTTTTTTGTAATATTTAAGGTCCCTTTTTTATTTGGTCTAACTTTCCAATCCACTAAAGCAATCTTACCTTTATTTATCTCTATAGCAAAGATACTTCTAGGATGTACACCACATCCACAATTAAAATATGATGGATCTCCTTTTTTAGGAAACTTAGGACGATGGGTGTGACCTATTATCATCATCTTTTCATTATTTTTAATCCAATCGGAATAATTTTTTTCGATTTTATGACGTTTATGTCTATTTTTAGAAGGACTTGCTGGATTCTTAAAACCAATAATATTTAAAAATCTCCAAATATATCTACTCAGAAACATCATAAATCCCCAGATCTCATCATTCATTAAATCTCCTTGATGTCCATGGGTAACTAAGATTTCTTTTTTAGTCTTTTCATGTTGCAATAATAATGCTTCATGAACTTTGATTCCTTTAAATAGGTCTTTTACAGTTTCATCATATTCATCATAATATTTATATAAATTTTTCTTAACAAAATATTCATGTTTAAAAAACATATTGTGATTACCATAAAGCATAATAAATTGATCATTTTCATACATTTTTTTTAATAAACAATATACATCTTTATGAGCATGAATTAAATGTTTAAATTTTCTATGTTCCCATAACTCATCTCCATCTCCTGCTTCTATATAAGTATAGTCATTATTATAATAATAATTTAAAGCATAATAATATATATTTTGATTATGAGCAAAGTCATCAGATAAACTATTATCTCCTCTATGAGCATCACTCATAAATACAAGCTTAGAATCATTATCAAACTTCATTTTTTTAGCTTTCTTATATACTTTGTCTAATTTTTGGGAAGTAAACAAATAAACACCTCACTTTCATTACTATAACATATTTCCATTATAGTCCTTATCTATGCTTTTTAAAAGTATTTTCTTTGAAATCTTATTATCTAAATACATATCAACTTTTTCTAAGTAAAATTTGATTTCAATAATACTGTCTTCAATAATTTTATCTATTTTTAAAATATCTTCAGGTAATTCTATATATTTTTTTCTTCTATAAAAATAACTTTTTAAATCTAATTTAAATAACTTAAAAAAATATATAATTATTTTTCTTTTAAAATTAGTTTTATTATTAAAAACTTTATGGAAAAATCTAAAATTTGATATAGATTTTTTAAATACTTTTTTATTATATTTAGTATTAAAAATTTCTTCATTTATAAATTTATAAAACTCATGTATCTGATTATAGTTTTTATCAAAGTATAAAATATCTTTTGAATTCATTTGAAAAATGGATTTATTTAAAAATTTATCTACAATATACGTATCAATATCAGCCTCTAGTCTTTTATGATTAAAGTCTGATTTTGAATTTATATAAGGGTGAATATTTTTATCTAAAATATAATGAGTTATAAATCCGTAAATATATGATTTTGTTATAAGTAAGTTTTTATTTTCAATTAAATACTCAAATAACTTTTCAAAGGTTTTTTTTATTTGATTATTATGAATTAATTGACCTAAATTTGGAGGTTTAGTTTTTATTTTAAATTTATAATAAAAAAATAAATCTGAATTTTGACATCCTAAAATAAAACTTTTATTATTTAAACGATTATAATTTTCTAAAATTTGCTTTCCAACATAATAATGAGTCCAAAAATCTGCCATAATCCCTCACTTTTGTTAATTAAATAACATAACACTTCAACTATATAAAGAAAATAATTTTTTTCTTGTATTTTTGTCTGGAATTTTGTATAATAATTAACGAACATAGACTAAAGCAAAGGACTCTCCCAAAGTTACCTTTAATTAAATATTATACTTTAGTCAAAATACAAAAGCTTGATTAAAATCAAGCTTTTTTTCATTTAATATCCTAAATTTTCATTTAATAATATAACATGCATTCTGTTATCTACAAATTCTTTTCGAATAACTGTATATTTATTACATATTCTATATTCGGAATCACAATCAACACATTTACCAATTTTTCTACAAGGTGCATCAATTGATAATCTCTTAGTATTAGCAGGCGCTGATATAACTTTATTTCGTTTAATTGCCTGGTCAATATCTTTGACAATTTTATTTACACCAGCTATTACAATTACTTTATCAGGTCCATAAATCATAGCTGCAACTCTATTACCACGACCATCAACATTATATAACTTTCCATCTTCAGTTATTGCGTTAGTAGATGTAAAGTATGCATCAGCACTAAAACTTTTTCTATAAAGTTCTTTTATATCTTCATCACTTAAACCTTCTTCATATCTATCTAGCAATCTATAACTTCCTTGTCTTAAAAAATCTAAAATATTTGTTTCAAATAGAGTCATTGAACCACCAAAGGATACTATATCATTTTCATTTATAATTCCTTTTATTACTTCAATTAAAGATTCTTTGTCTTTAGCAAAGTAACCTTTCATATTGTTTTTTTCTAATCCTTCAATAGTACGATTAATTCTTTGTTCTAAAACCTCATTTAAATATTCATCCATATTTTATCACCCTTTTGCTTAAAACACTATTATTTACATTTATTTTAACACTTTTTTATTATATTCACAATAAATTTAATGTTTTCTAAATAAAAAGATCCTACTATAATAAATACTTATTATGTAGAATCCTTTTAATAATTTTATTATATATTTTTATAAAGGAAATTTAGAACAAAGTTCTTTTACTTCATTAAGAATTTCTTTTTTATCTTTTTTTCCTTCAATAGTATCAGATATTAATTGAGCTAAAAACACCATCTCATCTTCTTTCATACCTCTAGTTGTAACAGCAGGTGTACCAACTCGTATACCACTTGTTACAAAAGGACTTTCAGGATCAAAAGGTATAGTATTTTTATTAACAGTTATATCTACTTCTCCTAATAAATTTTCAGCTTCCTTACCAGTTACATTTTTATTTCTTAAATCAACTAATAAAAGATGATTATCAGTTCCACCAGAAATTATTTCATATCCTCTTTTAACTAATTCTTCACCTAATTTTTTAGAATTTTTAATAACTTGTTTTTGATATTCAACAAATTCAGGTTCTAAAGCCTCTTTAAAACTTACTGCCTTAGCAGCAATTATATGTTCTAGAGGCCCACCTTGAATCCCTGGAAATATAGACTTATCAACTTTTTTAGCAAATTCTTTTTTACATAATATTGCTCCACCTCTTGGCCCTCTTAATGTCTTATGAGTAGTTGTAGTAACAAAATGGGCATATTCGCATGGATTAGGATGTAATCCAGCTGCAACTAAACCTGCAATATGAGCCATATCAACCATTAAATAAGCATCTATTTTATCAGCTATCTCTCTAAATTTTTCAAAATCAATGATTCTAGAATAAGCACTAGCTCCAGCTACAATCATCTTAGGCTTAAACTCTAAAGCTTTTTTTTCTAATTCATCATAATCAATTCTGCCAGTCTCTTTATCTACACCATAACTTTCAAAATTAAATAATATACCTGAAAAATTAACTGGATGCCCATGAGTTAAATGTCCTCCATGGTCTAATTTCATACCAAGAATTTTATCTCCTGGCTCTAAAACAGATAAATATACTCCCATATTTGCATTAGAACCTGAATGTGGTTGAACATTTGCATGATCTGCATCAAATAATTCTTTTAATCTATCAATAGCCAACTGTTCAGCTTTATCTACTACTTCACACCCACCATAATATCTTTTATTTGGGTATCCTTCAGCATATTTATTAGTTAACACACTTCCAGCTGCTTTTAAAACACCTTTACTAACAATATTCTCAGATGCAATTAATTCTATTCCCTCATTTTGTCTAACAGCTTCCTCATTAATAATGTCATATATCTCTTTATCTACATTTTTTAAATCTTTATTCATTTTCCCCCTCCTAATTAATTAATATTTATTTTAATTATATTATACTAGACTTAAGTTTTCAATTATTTATAATATTTTTTCAGCTTCATTAGCCAAAGAGCTTCTTTCTACAGATTTTAAAGTCATATGTCCAGCTAACTTTGATTTTTTAAATTTTTCAACTATATAAGCTAATCCATTTGATTTTGAATCTACATACTTAACATCTATCTGGTTATCAGATACATCACCAAGTAAAACTATTTTTGTATTTATACCAGCTCTAGTTAATATTAACTTAGCAAAATGAGGAGTAATTTGTTGACATTCATCAACTATAATTAACGAATCATCTAAAGATCTCCCTCTTAAATATGAGAAATTTTTCATTTCCAATTTACCTTGTTCAATTAATTCATCAATAAAAGATTTTACGTTATTACTTTCTGAAGAGTTATTAAAATAAGGCGGTAATATTTTTGAAAAAGTATCATAATATGATGCCATATATGGATTTAATTTTTCTTTTTCACTTCCAGGCAAATACCCTAAATCTGTTTCTTGAGTAGGTTTAATTAATATAAGTTTATTAAATTTATCTTGTTTCAATAATTGATAAAATGCTACTGCAATTGTTATATATGTCTTACCAGAACCTGCACCACCTGTTATAGTCACTAAATCTATATCAGAATCTAAAAGCATATCAATAGCTATCTTTTGTTCTACATTTCTACCTTTCAAATAAGGTATTTCATTTTCTTTTAATTTTTTTAACTTTTGATTTTTATAAGTAGCTAAAGCTGACTTATCAAAAGATTTTAATAGTATTCCTATATTTGGAAACAATTCTATATCTTCATCTTTATCTTTATCTTTTTTTAAAAATTTTTGTTCATAAAATTTATCAATTTTTTCAGAATTAACTTCTTTAGTAACTAAACCATCAAATAAATGGTCTGACTCTACTCTATCGTTCATATAATCTTCTACAGTTAAACCTATTGCCTTACATACAATCCAAATATCTATATCTTTAGATACCATAATCACAGGATTGTCACTAGAATTTTCTAAAGATTTTGCTATTGATATTATTTTATAATCAGTAACATTTTTATCTAAAGCATTTGGTAATAACTCTAAATCCATATGATTTATTTCTATTCTTAAACTCCCACCGTCTTTTAACTCTACTCCTTTAGTAACATTAATATCTTCAGAATTAAATAAATCCTTGATTTTTCTAGCTGCCTCTCTTGCTTGAAAGCCTTTTAATCCAGATGCATTTTTCAATTTTCTTAACTCTTCTAATGCTTGAATTGGTATAACAATATTATTATCTTCAAATTTTTCATAAAATAAAGGATCATGCATCATTACACTTGTGTCAATAACATAAATTTTTTTCAAAATATCCCTCCATTTCTTATATTTACTTATATTTAATATACCCAAAATTATATTTTTTATTCATATTGAAAAATTATATAAAAAAGAGCCTATTATACTACTAATAGACTCTAAAATTAAAATTAATTTATATTCTCTTTAATTTTTTTCACAACATCTTTAACTGTAAAACCAATTTTTTCAAAAATTTCTCCACCTGGCGCAGACATACCAAATCTATCTATACCTAATACATCTCCTTTTCCTTCTATATATTTATACCACGGCATTGAACTTCCTGCTTCAATAGCAAATCTATAATCAGCTGATTGATCAATTACTTGTTCTTTATAAACTTTTTCTTGATTATCAAATATTTCAAACGATGGCATAGAAACAACTTTTGCTTTAATACCATCTTTTTCTAATAATTTAGATGCTTCATTTATTAGATTAACTTCAGAACCACTTGCCATTAAAAGTACATCCGGCGAATCAAAATCTCTTAATACATATCCACCTTTTGAAGCTTTAGAAGATGATTCTTCAATAACTTCTAAATTTTGTCTTGTTAAAACTAATGCAGTAGGCGTCTTTTTACTTTTTAAAGCTAATTCCCAAGCTGCTATTGTTTCTTTAGAATCTGCCGGACGTATAACATTAAAATTTGGCATTGATCTTAACATAGCTAACTGTTCAATCGGTTGATGAGTAGGTCCATCTTCACCAACACCTACACTATCGTGTGTTAAAACATAAGTTACAGGTAAATCCATAATAGAAGCCATTCTCATAGAAGGTTTCATATAATCACTAAATACAAAGAAAGTAGCATTAAAAACATTTAATCCTCCATGTAAGCACATTCCATTTGTAATTGCTCCCATTGCAAACTCTCGTACACCAAAATGAAAATTTCTTCCTTTTCTATTAGACTTAGAATATTCTCCTAAATTTTCTAAATGAGTTTTATTAGAAGGTGCTAAATCAGCTGAGCCTCCTATAAAATTATCTATATTTTTTGCAATTTCATTAATTATCATACCTGAACTTTTTCTTGAAGCTTCTTTTTTCTCATATTCATAGTATTCTTTAATAAAATTTAAAGAAAAATCATTATTCATCCATTTATTATATTCTTCATAATCTTTTGGGTATTTATTTTTATATTGTTCTAATTTTTCTTTCCAATCATTTTCATATTTTTCTAATTTTTCTTTTTTAGTTTCAAAATACTCTTCAACTTCTGTATCAATCTCAAAAGCTTTTGAAGAGAAACCAAATTTTTCTCTCATTTTTTTAACATTTTCTTCTCCTAATGGAGCACCATGAGCTTTAGCTTTTCCTTCAACTTCTTTACAACCATTTCCTATTGTTGTATTTATTTTAATAAATGAAGGTTTTTCTTTATTACTCTTTGCTTTATTTATAGCCTTTTGTATTTCATTAAAATCTGTTCCATCATTTACTTCTAAAACTTGAAATCCATACGCTTCATATCTTTTGTAAACATCTTCAGTAAAAGCTAAATCAGTAGATCCTTCAATTGAAATATTATTTGAATCATATAATATAATAAGCTTATCTAAACCTAACGTCCCAGCTAAAGATGATGCTTCTGAACTAACACCTTCCATCATGCAACCATCACCAGCTAATACATAAGTATAATGATCAACAATATTTAAATCACTTTTATTAAATCTATCAGCTAATTTAGTTTCAGCAATAGCCATACCTACACCATTAGCAATACCTTGGCCTAATGGACCTGTTGTAACTTCAACACCGTCAGTATGTCCATATTCAGGATGTCCAGGTGTTAAACTTCCCATTTGTCGAAATTCTTTTAACTCTTCTAAACTTAAATCATATCCATACAAATGAAGTAAAGTATATAAAAGTGCAGAGCCATGTCCAGCAGATAAAACAAATCTGTCTCTATTATCCCAATTTGAGTTATTTGGATTATGCTTCATTATCTTATCAAATAAAGTATAAGAAAACTCAGCTGCTCCTAAAGGTAACCCTGGATGTCCAGAATTTGCATTTTGTATAGCCTCTGCCGATAGGCACCGAATAGTATTTACGTTTTTTAAATCAATTTTTTCCATTATAATTATCCTCCTAAAGTTATTTCCTTCAACCAATTCAATATTATATGAAATTCGAAAATAAATCAAGTATTGAAATAAACCTATTTACTTAAAGTATTAATTAAAAAATATAATTTATTGAATTTTTATTATTTTTAATTTATAATTAGTTAAAAGGAGTAATTATGAGTTTATTATTAATACCAATAAGTGCTGGATTATTATTATCTCAAATTATAAATATTAGTAACATAAAAAAGTTTCTAGAAACTTATTTATTTTATTTAATTATTATTATATTTCTTATTTTTAAATTTCCAAATGCACAAATAATGACAATTAAAGAACTTTTATTTTATGATTCGATTTTCTTATTAATTTTAATTTTTAATCGTTTTATAAAATACTCAAAAATAAATATGTTATTTTTTTTAGTTTTATCTTTTTTTATTAAAAGTTTCTCATTAATAAATTTTACAAGAATACAATTTTCAATATTTTCTTCTTTACTATTTGTCTTAACTATATTTTTATACAGAAAAGAAAACAAAAATATATTTTTATTTTTAATTTTTTATTACTCAACAAACTTTTTATTTTTTATTAATCCTTTAAATGGAGATGTTTTATTAATAAATATAATAATTAAATTATTTATTTTTTCATTTTTTATTATAAAAATTTTAACTATTTATAAAAATAATTTAGAAGAAAAAAATTCTGAATACGAAAAATTAAAAAAATCTTTTGATAGAAAAGTTAAATTAGAAGCCAAAAAGAGAACTATGACATATCAAAAATTGCATAAAAAAAATGTTAAAAAAGCAACTACAGATAATTTAACCAAAACCCTTAATAAAGACGGTATTTTAAGAAAAATAACAGATTTTATTCAAGATAAACAGATTAATAAGTTTTCGATTATATTTTTCGATATTGATGATTTTAAAAGTATAAACGATACTTATGGTCATAATATTGGCGATAAATCACTTAAAACATTATCTAATACTATATTAAAAACTAAAAGATCTATTGATTTTATCGGTAGATATGGTGGAGATGAGTTTATAATTATATTAAAAAATGCCACAATTGAACAAACATTAGATATAGGCAAAAGATATCAAAAAAATATTAATAGAAATTCAAACCCTAAATTTACCGTTTCTATGGGTATTTCAACATATCCTGAAGATGGTAAGACTATAAAAAGTTTACTAAATATCGCAGACCAAGGTTTATACAAATCAAAAGAAAAAGGAAAAAACTGTATTTCATATGTAGGAAATGCTAAATTAAATAATTAAAAATCAAAGTATCTATTTTATATAGACACTTTGATATTTTTTAATACTTTTCTATTAATTTTTCCATTTCATCGACTAAATATTTAAATCTTTTTAAAGCTTTTGTAACTACATCAACTGATGTCATATCTAATCCTAAATCTTTTAACAAATCAATTGGATACTTTTCACTACCACTTGATAAAAATTCAATATATTTCTTCACAATATTTTCTTCTTTATTCTTTATTCTATCAGTTATATTTATGGCAGCTGCAAAACCAGTAGCATATTGATATACATAATAATTATAATAAAAATGAGGTATTCTCGCCCATTCCAAAGCTATTTCTTCATCAATATATACATCATCACCATAATACAATTGATTTAATTCTTTATATTTTTCTTTCAAAATATCTGTAGTTAACGGTTCTGAATTTTCAACTCTTTTATGCATAAACTTTTCAAATTCTGCAAACATAGTTTGTCTAAATAAAGTTCCTCTAAACTTTTCTAAATAATCATTTAAAATATATAATTTTTTCTTTTTATCATCTAATGTATTTAAAAAATGATCTGTAAGTAAAGCTTCGTTTGTTGTAGAAGCAATTTCAGCTAAGAATATGCTATAATTTCCATATACATAAGGTTGATTATTTCTTGTTAAATAACTATGCATAGAATGTCCCATTTCATGGGCTAAAGTATATAAACTATTTAAATTATCTTGATAATTTAATAAAATATATGGATTAGAATCATATGTCCCAAATGAATAAGCTCCACTTCTCTTTCCTTTAGTTTCATATACATCAATCCATCTATTATTAAAAGAACTCTTTACAGTATCAGTATAATCTTTTCCTAAAATTTCAAAAGCATCTAATAATATATCCTTACTATTGTCAAATGGAAATTCAAATTCTACGTCCTTTACTAATGGTGCATAAATATCATATAAATGTAATTCATCTAAGTTTAAAAATTCTTTTTTTAATCGCATATATTTATGCATAGCATCTATATTATCATGAACTGCCTTAATTAAACTATTATAAACTTTTGTTGGTATGTTATTTTGATCTAAAGCTTCTGTTAATGAGTCTTTATAATCTCTTACTTTAGCATTAAAACAATCTGTTTTTATTTGTGTTGCCAAATTTGAAGCTAATCCATTTTGATGTTTTTCATATACTGAATAATAAGCTTTAAAAGCACTTTTACGCACATCTCTACTAGGCTTTTTTAAAGTTTTAATAAAATTACCATGTGTTAATTGTAAATCCTCATTATTTTCATCTTTAATCTTAGGAAATGTAAAATCTGCATTATTTAGCATATTAAATGTATTAGAAGGTCCAGACATTATATCACCTGCTTGTGCCATTATCTTTTCTTTATCTTCAGATAAAAAGTGATCTTTTTGTCTTAAAATATCTTCTAAATACTTTTTATATAATTTCAAATTTTCATCATTATTAATAAACAATTTAATCTTATCTTTTGCTTCTCTTAAAATCTCAGGAACAATAAAAGATAATTCTTCATTAACATTAACATTTAAACTTTGTATTTTTGCAAACATCTTTTGATATTTACTATTTTTTGTATTTTCATCTGATTTCATTTTAGAATATGCATATAAATTATTAACTATTCTTTTTATACTTAAAGAAAGTTCAATTGTTTTTAATAAATTATCAGAAGTTTGAGTTATTTTGCCTTTATAATTTTTAAGTTCTTCTACTTTTTCAAACACCTTATCAAAATCATTATTAAAATTATCTTCTGATTTATATAAACTAGATAAATCCCATTTATATTTTTGATTAATTTCATTTCGTTTTTTCAAAATATCCTCCTTACTCTAAAAAAGATTAAAAGCAAATGCTTTTAATCTCTTCCTCTTAAAATAAAAAGTCTTATTAACTGACCAACAGATACAGCTAATGCCGCTACGTAAGTAAGTGCTGCAGCATTTAAAACTTTTTTTGCCTTTTTTTGTTCATCATTATAAACTAAACCTTGTGTAGTTAACTGATTTAATGCTCTTTTTGAAGCATTAAACTCCACTGGTAAAGTTACTAATTGAAAAAGTAATACAGCTGAAAATAACATTATACCTATATCAAAAAAACCAGTTCTTCCAACTATGATACCAAGTATAATTAAAGGAGTTACTGCTTTAGATGAAATTGAAGCAATTGGTGCTAATTTTGATCTAAAAACTAATGGAACATAACTTTTAGAATGTTGTATAGCATGACCCACTTCATGTGCTGCAATTGCAATTGATGAAATACTTTTACCATTATAAACTTTAGAAGATAGATTAACTTGTTTAGACCTTGGATTATAATGATCAGATAACTCTCCTCTTGATTGTGAAATTTTAACATCTCTTAAACCATTTCTATCTAAAATTCTTCTTGCTACTTCAAAACCACTTAAATTCTTTTGATTTCCAACTTTTAAATACTTCTTATAAGTACTTTTAACTTTATATTGAGCATAAAATGTTAAAAGTAAAAACGGAAGTAAAACTATATAACTACCATAATAAGCCATTTATATCATCCTCCTAATTTAATTCCTTCTTTTATTTCATTTCCATTAATATAATCTTTAACACTCATCTTTCTTTTGTTTGGAAATTGTATCTTTTCAATTAAAATATTTTTATCTTTTGTACTTACTACTATTCCTTTATTATCAACATTTAAAATTATACCCGTTTCCTTATCAGAATAATCATCTAAAATCTTAGTTTTTAAAACTTTCATCTTTTTATCTTTATAATAAGTATAAGACGTTGGCCAAGGATTAAAACCTCTTACTAAATCATGAATTTCTTGACTCGATTTATTAAAATCTATTTTACCCATTTTTTTATCAAGCATAGGTGCATATGTAGATTTTTTATCATCTTGTTTAATAGGTTTTAATTTATCTTCTTTTATATCATTTAATGTTTTTAATAAAACTTTTTTGCCTAGAATTTTTAAACTATCATGTAATTTACCAACAGTCATATTAGGATTAATTTTTATTTCTTCTTTTAGTAAAATATCTCCTGTATCTAAACCTTCATCCATTTGCATTGTAGTTACACCTGTTTTTTCATATCCTCTTACTATAGCCCAATGAATAGGTGCAGCACCTCTTAATTTTGGAAGTAATGAAGCATGTACATTTATACATCCATATCTAGGTATATCTAAAATCTCTTTTGAAAGAATTTGACCATAAGCTACTACTACAATTAAATCTAAATTTAAAGATTTTAAATAATTAATTGATTTTTCATCTTTAATGTCCTTAGGCTGATAAACCTCTAAATCATAATCTAGTGCTTTTTTCTTAATAGGTGGAAATCTAACTTTTTTACCACGCCCACTTTTTCTATCTGGCTGTGTAACTACTACTTTTACATTACCAAAATCAACACAAGCTTCTAATGAAGGAATAGCAAATTCTGGTGTTCCTAAAAATGCTATATTCATTTTTATTCAACTCCCATTTTTATAGCTTTATCAGGATATAATATACCTTCTAAGTGGTCGTATTCATGACAAATTGCCCTTGCTAATAATCCAGTTGCTTCCATCTCAAATTCTTCTCCTTCAAGATTAGTTGCTTTAACTTTAACATGTTCAGGTCTTTTAACAATCCCTACTTTTCCTGGTAAACTCAAGCAACCTTCTTGTCCTTCAACTTCATCTTCTTTTAAAATAAACTTTGGATTAATAAAAACTTTTATACCAGTCTCATCATATATATCAATCACAAAAATTCTTTTTAAAATTCCTACTTGTGGTGCAGCTAAACCAACTCCTTCTGCATCATACATCGTCTCAATCATATCTTTTACTAAAGTTTTTATTTTTTCATTAACTTTATTTACTTCCTTTGCTTTTTTTCTTAAAATTGGATCTTCATCAACTCTTATATTTCTTAATGCCATAAAATACCTCCTAAACTAAATTCCTTGGTTGTAAATCAACAGATATATACATTTTATACTTATTTTTTGAAATTATTTTTTCTATTGATTCTTTTACTCTTTTATATTGAGAATCTTTTAATTTGAAAAATAATTGATATCTATATTTACCTCTTAATTTATTGTGTAAAGCTTCATTTATTCCATAACTTTCAACATTTTCATCAATTTCATCTAATAATTTTTTCTTAAAATCATTAGCTTCATATAATAATTTTTGTTCGTTTTCATATACAAATAATATTTTTATTAATCTAATAAAAGGGGGATATTTAAATGTTTTTCTTATTTCTAATTCTTTATCTAAAAACTTATTATAATTGTGTTCACTAGAAGCAATAAGTGAATAATGTTTTGGTTCATAAGTTTGTAAAACAACTTCGCCAGCTTTTTTACCTCTTCCTGCTCTTCCAGCAACTTGAGTAACTAACTGGAAAGCTCTTTCTGCTGAAGTAAAATCTGGAAAATTTATTATTAAATCAGCGGCTAAAACTCCTACCAATGTTACGTTGTCAAAATCAAAACCTTTTGTAACCATTTGAGTACCTACTAAAATATCAAACTCATTTTTAGAAAATTTATTAATTATTTTTTCTAAGCTCCCTTTTTTAGAAGTCGTTTGACTATCTAATCTGCAAACTTTTGAATTTTTAAAAGTCTTTTTTATTATCTCTTGCACTTGTTCAGTTCCTATTCCAAAATGTTTAAAATATTTTGATCCACAATCTGGACATTTTTTAGGAATAAAACTTTTATAATCACAATAACTACAACTAGCTTCATTTTTCCCCTTATGATAAGTTAAAGATATCTCACAATTAGGACACTCTAATGCATAGCCACAACTTCTACACGATACAAAAGACGAATAGCCTTTTCTATTTAAAAAAATAATTATTTGTTCATTTTTTTCTAATCTATCAATAATTTTTTCATGTAATTTTTTTGAAAAAATTGTCTTATTCCCACGATTTAATTCATTTCTCATATCTACAATGTCTACATTAGGCATTTTTTTATTGTTAATTCTTTTATTTAATTTTAATAACTCTATTTCATTTTTTTTAGTTTTATAATATGAATCAATCAAAGGTGTAGCTGAGGCTGATAATAACACTGCATTATTTTGTTTTGCCCTATATTTTGCTACCTCATAAGTTTCATATTTTGGATTTCTTTCTGACTTATAAGTTGTCTCATGTTCTTCATCAATCACTATAAATCCTAAATTTTTCACAGGAGAAAATATTGCAGACCTTGCGCCTATTACAATTCTCTTTTTACCTTTTTTGATATCTTTCCATTGATCAAATCTTTGACCTAAGGATAATTTTGAATGTAGTATAGCAATATTTTCTCCAAATCTATTCATAAATCTTTTTATCATTTGAGGTGTCAAAGAAATCTCTGGTACTAATATAATACAAGATTTATTTTTTTTCAATACTTGTTTTACTAAATGCATATAAATCTCAGTTTTTCCACTGCCAGTAACACCATGAAGTAAAAAATTCCCAAATTTATTATTAGATATTTTATTATTTATTTTATTGTAACATAATCTTTGATCATTAGTTAATTTTTTAAATTCTCTATTTTTTCTTTCAAATAAATGCTTTATCTTTCTTTTATCCCTTTTATTAACTATATCAATAAATCCCATTTCTTTTATTCTAACAAAAACTGATTTAGAAATCTTTAATTTTTTCTTAAGTTTTGATAAATTTCCTGAATCATTATTTAATAAATATTTAATTAATCTAATTTGAGCTACATAAGATTTAGGAATAGTTTTTAATTTTTTTTCTAAAACATCATTATCTACTTTTTTTATAATTATTTTTTTCTTTTTCTCTTTTACGATGCTTTTGAAATCATAAGATTTTTTTATAAAACCTTTTTTTTCAAATTTTCGAAGTTCTCTTTTTAATTTATTTTTTTTAAAATTACTCTCTTTACATAATTTTTTTAGTGAAATTTTATTTTTTTCATCTATTAAGTTTAATAATTTATCTGATTTTTCATTTTTCTTAATATATTTATAATAAGTAGTTCTTTTTAATTTTGTTCCTGACGGAATTATCAAATTTATTACTTCAGAAAAAGTAGCTAAATATTTATCTTTTATATAATAAATCAAATCAATATCTTCTTTAGTTAAAGAAATATCGTTATCTAATATATATTTTATTTTTTTTATTCTTTTATACTTTGCTTCATTTGTTAATTTTATTATAAAACCTTCTCTAACAGCATTTCCTCTACCGAATGGAACTAAAACTTTTTTCCCTATATATCCATTTTTAATTTTATCTGTTGGAAGTTTATATGTAAATAATTTATCTAATTGTTGAGATTTACTCAAAATAGAAACTTTTGCATATTTTTTCATATTTATCACCTAAATGAATTAAAGAGTAGATTAATCTACTCTTCTAATTGAATCACCTTATCTATAATTATTTTAGCTAGCTTTGACTTTTTCATTAAATCGTAATATTTTTTTCTATTATTATTATCAATAATCAATGCTTTATTATTATCTGATTTAAATCCAGCTTCTTTATTAGTAATATTATTTGCTACTATAAAATCTAAATTTTTATCATTGATTTTTTTAATAGCATACTCTTCTAAATTATTACTTTCTGCTGCAAAACCTACTAAAATTTGATCTTCTTTATTTTTACCAAATTCAAACAAAATATCTTTATTTCGTTTCAATTCTAATATCATATTATCATTTGACTTTTTTACTTTATTATTAAACTTATTTTTAGGTTTATAATCACTTACAGCAGCAGCCATAATTACAACATCATAATCAATATATTTAATAGCTTCTTTATACATTTCATCTGCTGAAGTTACGTTAATAACATTTACATCAGGTTTTTCAATATTACTTGGGCCAGTAATCAAAGTTACTTCAGCACCTTTTATTTTAGCTGCTTTAGCAACTTCATATCCCATTTTTCCTGATGAATGATTAGTAATATATCTAACTGGGTCAATTTTTTCAATAGTGGGCCCAGCCGTTACTAAAACTTTTTTACCTTCTAACTCATTTGTTTTTAAAAGATTATATTTTATTTTTTTTACAATCTTTTTACTAGATGCTAATTTACCATCACCTTTATCACCACAAGCTAGTCTTCCAGATCCTGGTTTAATAAAATCGTAACCAAATTTTTTTAATTTTTCTTCATTTAATTTATATATTGGATTATTATACATATTTGTATTCATAGCAGGTGCTATTAAAACTTTAGCATTTGTAGCCATAACAGTAGTTGTTAGCATATCATCAGCAATTCCATTAGCAATTTTACCTACTACATTTGCTGTGGCAGGTATTATTGCAAAAATATCTGCTTTCTTAGCTAAAGAAATATGTTCAATATCCCAATATACTACTTTTTCAAACATATCTGAAATTACTTTATTTTGACTCATAGATTCAAAAGTCAATGGAGTTACAAATTTTGTTGCATTCTTAGTCATTATAACATCAATATTAGCTCCTAATTTTTTTAATTTACTTACTACATCAAGAGCTTTATATATAGCTATACCACCTGTTACACCAAGAACAATGTTTTTATCTTTTAAAGCCTTCATAATTTATCCTAATGTATCTTTTTTATCTGATGTAATGCACTTGATTGAATTATCATTAATTTCTTTAACAGCAATTGTAACAGGTTTTAGTTTGTTTTTATCATATGTAGTTTCAGCACCTTCATATAAATCTCTTGCTCTTTTAGAAGCAGCAATAATAATCTCATATCTTGTATCAACTTTTTCTAGCAATTTTTCTATTGATGGATCTATCATTTTTTCCTCCTTAATTATGCCTAAAATTCGAAATAATATCTTCTACATCTTCATCAACTCTATTTTTTTCTGCATCAATTATAGAAATTAATGTATCTGTAGCATCCTCTATTATATCATTAATAATAAAATAATCATATTTTTTTAAATATTTTATTTCTCCATAAGCTGAAGAAAATCTTTTTTCTAAAGATTCTTTAGTTTCTGAACCACGATTAATTATTCTAGCTTTTAATTCTTCCATAGAAGGTGGTAAAATAAATACAAATATTCCTTCAGGATATTTTTCTCTAACTTGTAGTGCACCTTGAATATCAATTTCTAATAAAACATCCTCACCTCTAGATATTTTTTCTAAAACATATTCTTTTGGAGTACCATAATAATTATCATAAACTTTAGCATACTCTAAAAATTCATCATTTTCAATTTTTTCTTCAAATTTATCTTTTGTTAAAAAATGGTAATTTTCACCATCAATTTCTCCTTCACGCGGTTCTCTAGTTGTAGCAGAAACTGATACATCAATATCTCTTCTCTTTAATAACGCTTTACAAATTGTTCCTTTACCAGCTCCTGATGGACCTGAAACTACTATTAAAAGACCTTTCCTTTTTATCATTATCTACTCCTACTCAATATTCCTAACTTGTTCTCTAATTTTCCCAATATTATCTTTCATCTTTACGACTATATGAGAAACATTTACATCTGGAGATTTTGCACCAATTGTATTTACTTCTCTATTTAATTCTTGAGCTAAAAAATCTAACTTTTTACCAACAGGTTTATCAATAGTAAAATACTTTTTGAATTGATCCAAATGACTTTCAATTCTTGTTATTTCTTCGTTAATATCTCTTTTATCTGCAAAAATAGCAATTTCTTGTTCTAATCGATTTTCATCTGGTTCAAAATCACTTTCTTGTAAAAGTTCTTTAATTTTTTCATTTATTGATAACCTATAATTAGAAATGATTTTATCTGACAAAATTTTTAAATTATTAAGTGACTCTTGTATTTTTGAAATGCTTTTTTCTAAATCTGTTAAAAGGGCTTTTCCTTCATTAATTCTCATTTTATCAACTGAATTAATTACATTATCTAAGATATCTTTTAAAATATTCCATATAGCATCTTCATTTAATTCTTTATAATCTGATTCAATAGCTTCTTTTTTATCAATTAATAAATCTAAATTAATATCATCTTTAATTTTATATCTTTTCTTAATAGCTGTCAAAGTTTCATAATATTTATCCAAAAATGTAAAATTAGGATCTAAGCAAACTAGATCTTTATTTTTTTCAGTTAAATATATATTAACTTCAATTCTTCCTCTTTTTAATCTTTGTTTTATATATTTTTTTATTTTTGACTCAATAGAATTCAATCTACTAGGAATCTTTGTATAAATATTACAATATTTATGATTAACTGTCTTTATTTCAACAGATAACTTGTATTCATCATCTTCAAATTCCTCTCGACCATATCCTGTCATGCTTTTTAACATAATACCCCCTTAATATATTTGTATTTAATAATATCATAATTAATTATAAAATACAAAATCAGATATGTTGTTAAAATTAAAAAGATATCTATATCTGACAGATATAAATATCTTTAATTAGGATTTTTTAATTTACAATATTTTTTAAATTTACACCCTATACATCTATCCCAGTTTTTTGATAAATCAGTTACAGAACGTCTTGCAAATAAACATGGTATCTTTTTTTTCTTTGAAACTTTTTTTACTTTATTTGTTAATCTATGTTCTAAAAAATCATACAAACATACAATTAAATCAACAGTTGGAGGAATAGTTTTATTACGCATTCCTTTTTTTCTACCACTCCAATGTTCAATTTCATCAATACCTTTTTCCTTTAAAAAATCTGGTATACCACCTAATCTATCAGCTCCAACTATTAAAGCTTTCATAAAACCTCCTTTTGTTCGTAGTGATAATCGTTATCATTATTATAATATATCTTACCTTTTTTGTAAAGTATAATGTCTTTTTATTAAAGAAAGCTTTTTATTTCTGACTTTTATGATATACTATTTATTCGAAGGAAGGTGTTATTATGGCCTATAATGGTATACTTATGAATAATTTATTAAATGAATTAAACGAAAAATTAGTAGGTGGTAGAGTAAATAAAATATATCAGCCTAGTGATAAAGAACTAACTTTTACAATTAGAAACCATGGAAGCAATTACATATTGTATCTTTCAGCACATAGTAATTTTGCACATGTAAATATAATAGATTCAAAACTTGATAATCCTCAAAAACCACCAAATTTTTGTATGTTATTAAGAAAATATCTACAAAATGGATTTATTACTAAAATTGAACAAATTGGACTTGAAAGAATATTTATTTTTTACATTGATTCAGCAGATGATTTAGGATATGTAACTACTAAAAGAATTGTTGTTGAAATAATGGGGAAACATTCGAATATTACTGTTATTGATGAAAATGAAAAAATATATGATAGTATAAAAAGAGTATCTCCTTTAATGAGTAAAAAAAGACAAATTATGCCAAATCAAAAGTTTAAGTTTCTAGAAATTACCCAACAAGATTTTAGGGAAGTTGATAAAAAGGTTTTTTTAGATAATTTAGAAGATAATAAAAAAAGAAAAATTTATAAACACTTATATTTTCATTATCAAGGATTCGGACCTAAATTAGCTAAAGAATTATTAAATAGAAGTAATATTGATTTTAAGGTTAAAATTAAAGATTTAAATAAATCACAAATTGATAAACTTTATAATGAGTTCAATAAATTAAAAAATATTGTTATCAATGATAAATATGAACCTTGTTTAGTTAAAAATAATAAGACTGGAGAAGCTGTAGAATTATCTCCTTTTAAACTAAAAACTTATGATAAGAAACCTTATATACAATTAAAAAAAGAATATATTTCTGAAGTTATAGATGAGTATTTTTACGAAAAAATTCACAAAAATAAAATAAAACAAAAATCAAGTAATCTAGTTAGTCTATTAACTACTAGAAGAGATCAACTAAAAAATAAAATACCAGATTTATATAGTGAATTGAAAACTGCTGAAAATGCCGATGAATATAAACTCAGAGGTGAACTTTTAACAGCAAATATATATAAATTACGTAGAGGTATGGAAGAGATTACTGTAAATAATTATTATAAAGATAATGAAAAATTAACTATTGAACTTGATTCTGAAAAGAAACCTTCAGAAAATACTCAAATGTATTTTAAAAAATATAATAAAATGAAAAATGCTCAAGTTGAAATAAAAAAACAAATTAAAAAGGCAAAAGAAGAATTAGAATATATTGAAAATATTATTAATTCATTAGAAAATGCTAATGATTTCGAAACAATCTCTGAAATTAAAAATGAATTAATTGAATCAGGATATATTAATAAAAAGAAAAAAACTAAGAAAAGTAAAAAATCACCTGAGGACAGACTTAAAAAATATATATCTTCAAATGGTTTTGAAATTTATGCTGGTAAAAATAATAAACAAAATGATTTTTTAACATTAAAATTTGCTAGTAAAAATGATCTTTGGTTTCATACTAAAGATTTAGCAGGAACACATGTAGTAGTAAAAACTAAAGGTCAAAAAGTTGATGAAAAAACTATTAAAGAAGCTGGATTAATAGCTGCTTATAATTCAAAAGGAAAAATGTCATCAAATGTCCCTGTTGATTATACTGAAGTGAAAAATGTTTCTAAGCCATCTGGAGCTAAGCCAGGTATGGTAATATATGTCAATAATAATACTATATATATTACTCCAGAACTTAAAAAAATTGAAAAACTTAAAAAAATTAAATAAAAATAAAAAAAAGCAACCTTAAAAGTTGCTTTTTTTATTTTTTATAAATTGCTACTTCATCTAATTCATCTACTTCTTTTAATCTTACTTTTATAACCTCATTTTTACTAGTCGGAACATTTTTCCCAATAAAATCTGGACTTATAGGTAGTTCTCTATGACCTCTGTCTACTAAAACAGCTAATTGGATAGTCTTAGGCCTTCCTATATCCATCAAAGCATCCATTGCAGCCCTTACTGTTCTCCCAGTATATATCACATCATCAACTAAGACTATTTTTTTATCATCAACTCTAAATTTGTTTACTTCATTTACTATAGGCTCTTTACCTACTTTAGATAAATCATCTCTATACATTGTAATATCAATATTTTCAACTGGAACCTTTGAATTTTCGATATTAGAAATTTTTTTAGCAATGCGCTTTGCTAAAGGTTTACCACGAGTTAATATTCCTACAATAACTATATCTTTGATACCTTTATTTCTTTCAATAATTTCATGTGCCAATCTTGTAAGGGAACGATCCATTGCTCTATCATCTAAAATACTTGCTTTAAATCTCATCTTGCCTCCTATTGAACATGTCTAACTTTTTTTAATATCCTTTTAAAATATTCTGGTAACTCAGAATCAAATCTCATATATTCTTTAGTTGTTGGATGTATAAAACCTAATGTTTTAGCATGTAGCAGTTGTCCTTCATGTTTTACTTTTTCCTTACTTCTACCATATAAAGGATCTCCTAAAATATGATGATTAATATAACTCATATGTACACGTATTTGATGAGTTCTACCTGTTTCTAACTGTAACTCTAACAAAGTATATTTAGCAAATCTTTCAATAACTTTGAAATGAGTAACAGCGTCTTTACCATCAGCAACAACATCCATTTTTATACGATTTTTTTTATTTCTACCAATTGGCGCGTCTATTTTACCTTCCTTTTGCCTAATTGTACCATGTACTATAGCATAATAACGTCTTTCTGTTGTATGTTCTCTTAACTGTTTAGCTAAAAAATTATGTGCCTTATTATTTTTTGCAACCATTAAAAGACCAGATGTATCTTTATCAATTCTATGTACAATTCCAGGCCTCTTTACTCCATTAATAGATGATAATTTATCAGTATGATAAAGTAAAGCATTTACTAAGGTTCCTTCCCAATTTCCAGGAGCTGGATGTACAACCATACCAGGCTTTTTATTAACTATTATTATGTCTTTGTCTTCATAAACAAAATCTAAATCAATATCTTGAGCTTGAATATTAGATTCTTTAGATACTGGAACTTTGATTAAAACTTTATCATTTTCTTTTACCTTATCTTTTTTTCTATCAACTACTTTGTCATTGCAATAAATATAATCCTTTTTTATTAACTTCTGAATATGAGATCTTGATAATTCAATTAACTCATTTAAAGCTTTATCAATTCTAATATTATTATTCTTTTTATCAATAATTACTTCTATTTCTCTTTCTATTTCTCTCATTTTTATTCTCCTTTATAAATCATTTTTTATTATATAACTCTTAAAGTAAAAAATCAAATTTAATTAATTGACATTGAAAATAAGATTTGATATATTATAATCGCGATTGTTGATTTTTTTGTATAAATAGGAGGATTAAATTGAAAAATAATAATATTAAAATTAAAAATGCTGATCCTTCAGCATTAGGATTATTTGGATTAGCTATTGTTACTTTAGTAGCTTCTAGTATTAAATTAGGATGGACTTCTGGAGTATCATATGCTATACCATGGGCAATATTTTTAGGAGCTAGTGCTCAATTATTTGCCTGTATTAATGATTCAAAACGAGAAAATATATTTGGTACCACAGCTTTCGGAGGATATGCTTTCTTTTGGTATTCAGTAGCTATGACATGGATGATTAAATTAGGAATTTTTGGTGAAACTGCTATGAATAGTGCTGATCCTAAGCAATTAGGGTTTGCATTTTTAGGCTATTTAATTTTTTCAGTATTTATGACTATAGGCGCTACAGAAACTCATAAAGTTTTATTTTTTATTTTCTTTTTTATAGATCTTTTATTTTTAGGTTTAACTATGAGTTCATTTGGTATTATGCCTGAATTTTTCCATATGCTTGCAGGAGTTTCTGAACTAATAATATCTTTATTAAGTTTTTATGGCTCTGGCGCTACAGTTTTAAACAGCCATTTTGGGTATACTTTTTTACCTGTAGGTTCTACATTTGGAATATTTTCAAAAGAAAAAAAGCTAAAAAAGACTGCATAATCAAAAAGACTATCTTAAACGATAGTCTTTTTTAATTGAATTAATACTTTCTTAAATTTTTTAATAAATAAATCTATTTCTTCTTTTGAAACATTTAATGGTGGAACTAGTCTAATAGTTTTATTAGAAGCATTTATAACTAATAAATTATTTTTTATAGATTCTTTTACAATATTTTTAACATCTAATTGAATATCTATTCCTACCATTAATCCTTTTCCTTTTACATTTTTTATTTCTTTATGTTCTAAACTTAATTTTTCTAATTCATTTTTTAAATAGATACCTTTTTCATCTACTTTATTTAAAAAATCTTTTTCAGAAACAATATCTACTACTTTATTTGCCACCGATGTTACAAGTGGATTACCACCGAAAGTACAACCGTGGTCTCCATATTCTAATACATCAGATTTTTTATTTACAATAAAAGCTCCTATTGGTACACCTCCACCTAAGCCTTTAGCTATTGTAATAACATCTGGTATTATATTATAATTTTGGTATGCAAAAAACTTAGAAGTTCTTCCAATTCCACATTGAACTTCATCAAAAATTAACAAACTATCATTTTTTATAGTAACTTTTCTAATAAGTTCTAAAAAGTCTTTATCTATTTCATTTATACCTCCTTCTCCTTGAATAGGTTCTACTATTACTGCACAAACATCTTGATCAAACTTTTCTAAAAAATCTTTTTCGTTATTAAACTCAACCTTTTTTACATTAGTATCTAAAGGAATAAAAGGTTTTTTATATTTTTCTTTAGATGTAACAGATAAAGCCCCTAAAGATCTTCCGTGAAAAGATTTATCAAAATAAAGTATCTTATCTTTGTTTAATTTTTTACCATATTTTTTTGCAACTTTTAGTGCTCCTTCAACAGCTTCGGTCCCAGAGTTGCAAAAAAACACTGAACTGTGATCTGACAAATCAATTAATTTATCAGCTAAATTAATTTGATTATCTTCTAAATATAAATTAGAAATATGAATCATTTTTTCACTTTGATTCTTTATTGTATCTACTATTTTAGGATGACTGTGTCCTAAACAATTCACAGCTACTCCTGCAACAAAATCTAAATATTTATTACCTGATTTATCATACAAAAAACTACCTTTACCATATTCAAAATTCAAATCAAATCGATTATAAGTTTTCATTATTGACATAATTATCTCCTTTAATCATAGTACCTATACCTTTATTAGTAAAAATTTCTAATAATACTGAATGCTCAATTTTTCCATTAATCATATGAACAGAATTAACTCCTTTATTTATAGATTCTATACATGAATTTACCTTAGGTATCATTCCTCCTTTTAATACTTTTTTTTCTATCATTTCTTTAGCTTTATAAACCGAAAGTTCGCTAATAAATTTTTTCCGATTTTCAAAATCTAAATATATCCCTTTTACATCTGATAAATAAATAAGTTTTTCAGCTTTTAGTGAAATAGCTAACTTACTAGCAACTTTATCAGCATTTATATTATAAGTATTACCTGAATTATCATATCCAATTGAAGATACAATCGGTAAATATTTATTATCTATAAGTAAATTTATAATTTTATTATCGATACTTACAATTTCACCTACATTTTTCAAATCTCCTTGTCCATCTTTTTTTAGTTTTTTAGCTTTTATTAATCCACCATCTTTACCACTTAAACCTATAGCTGAAATGTTTTCGTTAACAAAACACTGTACAAATTTTTTATTTAAATAGCCACTTAATACCATTTCTACTTCTTTCATAGCCTTATCATTAGTAACTCTCATACCTTTCTTAAAATTAGATTCTATATTTAATTTATCTAATCTTTTAGAAATATGTTTACCACCACCGTGAACAATTATTATTTTAATATTTAAATGAATCAATAAAGTTATATCCCTAATAAATTTATCTAAAAGTCCTTTTTCTTCTAATAACGACCCTCCAAATTTCACTACAAAAATTTTTTCTCGAAATCTTTCAATATATGGCAAACTTTCTAAGATATGTTTAACCATTTTTGTCTTCTTTTTCATATCCCCTCCTTTAATTTTTTATGATTATACATCATTTCTTATTTTTATGCAATAATTTTAATTATTTGTTGCATAAACTTATAAGTTAATGTATAATTATTCGAAATAAAAGGAGGAATCTATGACAAACATTGGAATTTTTGGCTCTACTGGTTATGCTGGAAATCAATTAGTTAATTTATTAAATAATCATCCTAAAGTTAATATTAAGTTTGTAACTTCAGAAAGTAATGCTGGTAAATCTTATTCTGAACTTTACCCTAAATTACTAAATAAAGTTGATTTAAAATTAATTAATAAAAAACAAGCTTTAACTAAAATCAATAATATCGATTTAATTTTTCTAGCATTACCACACACTTTAAGTATGAATTTAGTAAAAAAAGTAATTGAAATTAATAAAAATCTAAAAATAATTGATCTTTCAGGAGATTTCAGGCTTAAAAATTTTAAAACTTATAAAAAATATTATAATAAGAAACACACTTTTAAAAATCATTTAAATAAATTTGTCTATGGATTGACTGAAATTAATTATAAAAAGATTAAAAAAAGCAAGTATATTGCTAATCCTGGTTGCTATCCAACTAGTTGTATTTTACCACTTTACCCTTTAGTTAAAGAAGATATAATTAATAAAGATAATATTGTAATTGACTCTAAATCTGGGCTTAGTGGAGCTGGCAGGAAAACAAAAACTAATTTATTATTTAGTGAAGCAAATGAAAATATATATGCATATAAAACAAATAATCACAGGCATCAACCTGAGATTAATGAGCATTTAGAAAAAAGTAATGTATTATTTAATCCACATATTATACCTACTACACGTGGTATATATAGTACTATTTATTGTAATTTGAACAAAGAAAAATCAAAACAAGAAATTGATAATATTTATAATAAATATTATTCAAACAAACATTTTATCAATTTATTAGATAAAAAACCTAAAAGTAAAAATGTTTTAAGAACAAATAATTGTAATTTTTCATACACATTAGACAATAAAAATAAAAGGCTTATTATTTTTTCAACAATTGATAATTTAATGAAAGGAGCTGCAGGACAAGCAGTTCAAAATATGAATTTAATGTTTAATTTTAAAGAAAATTTAGGTTTAGAAAATTTTAATTTTTATTTATAAGGAGGATTTATGTTACAAAATAATTTAATAAAAATAGATGGATTTATAGGAAATGGTGTACATTCAAAAGTTAAAAAGAAAAATTTAGATTTAGGATTAATATATTCAAAAAAACCTGCGATTGCTTCAGGAGTATTTACTAAAAACAAATCAAAAGCTGCTCCAGTTAAATTATCAGAAAAGAAAATAAATAATAAAATAAATGGTATTATAATTAATTCTGGAAATGCTAATGCTGCTACTGGAAAAAAAGGCTTTGAAAATAGTAAAAAGATTTGTAAAATTTTAGCTAAAGATTTAAATATAAAAACTAAAAATATTTTAACCTGTTCTACTGGAATAATTGGAAAACAATTAGAAATGAATAAAATAACTAAAGGATTAAAAGAAGTTACTAAAAATTTAAATTATGAAAATTTTAATTTAGTAGCAGAGGCTATTAAAACTACTGATACTTTTACAAAAACTAATTCAACTAAATTTAAAATGAATGAAAGTTTAATAAAAATAAATGGATTAGCTAAAGGTTCAGGAATGATTCATCCAAATATGGCAACTATGCTAGGTTTTGTGACAACTAATGTTAATATTAAAAAAGATATTTTGGATGATCTATTAAAAGAATTAACTGATAAAACTTTTAATATGATATCAGTCGATGGTGATACATCTACTAATGATACAGTTTTGATTCTTTCTAATAAATCTGCTAAAAATCCTGTTATTAAAAGCAAAAACAATAAAAATTATAAAATATTTAAAGACAAATTATTTATGGTTTTAAAAGATCTTGCTATTAAAATTGCTAAAGATGGAGAAGGTTCTACTAAATTACTTACTGTTAATATTAAGAATGCTTTAAAAGAAAATGAAGCCCAAAAATTAGCTAAGGCGGTAGTTAGCTCTAACTTAGTTAAATCTGCGTTTTATGGACAAAACACAAATTGGGGGCGTATTTTATCTAGTTTAGGTAGTGTAGATGCAAATATTGATATTGAAAAAATAAATCTAAGTTTTTTATCAGATTCTAAAAAAATTATGTTAATGAAAGAGGGTAAACCTAAAAAATATAATTTAAAAACTTCAAAAGAAATAATGAAAAAAGATAGTATAGAGATTAATATTAATTTAAATATAGGAAAATATAATGCAACTGCTTGGGGATGCGATTTATCAGAAGAATATGTGAAAATTAATGCGGCTTATTAAAAAAATTCAGGTTAAACAAATTTGTTTAACCTGATTTATTTTAGTTTTTTATATAAATCAAAAAATGCTTGTCTATTATCAACTAAAAGTTTTACTAAGTAAGGATCTAAATGAGTACCAGCAGAATCTTTAATTATATTAAATGATTTCTCAAAGCTAAAAGCCTCTTTATAAGACCGTTTTGAAGTTATAGCATCAAAAACATCAGCTATAGCTATAATTCTAGATTCTAAAGGTATTTCATGTTTTTTCAATCCATTTGGATAGCCTGTTCCATCCCATTTTTCATGATGAAATCTAGTGATATTTTCAGCAATTAAATAAAAATCTCTACCAAATATACTTAAAGTTTCTCTTAATGACTTAAAAATATCTGCTCCTATATTTGGATGATTTTTAATAATTTCCCATTCTTCTTTATTTAATTTACCAGGCTTTTTTAAAATTTTATCAGGAACTCCTACTTTTCCAATATCATGTATAGCTGCGTTATTTTCAATATCTTTAATAAATTTTCTGTCAATATAATAATTTTTTTTCGGATTTTTTAATAATAATTTAGCAATAAATACAGAATAACTTTCCATTCTATTTAGATGCTCTCCAGTTTCTTCATCTTTTTTCTCAACTAAGTCTGCGAAAGTTTTAGTTATTTTAGAAAAAACTGTTTTAGTTAAATAAGTTTTATCAATTACTCCAGCTATTTCATTTGCGATCTTTTTACCTATTTTTATATTTTCGCATGTAAAATTACCTTTTTTCATAGAACTAAAAAATAAAAATCCAAAAACTTGATTACCTATTATTAAAGGAAAAATAGCATTAGATTTAATATCTTCTTTTTTAATAAGATTAAGAGATTTACTATTAGGTCTTTCCTTATATTTTTCTTCTAAATCATTTTCAAAAATAACTTTTGGATTATCAATTAAATCAGTTAATGAAGTTTCATCAAAACTAACATTAAACCCAGTATTTAAAACTATATTATCATAATTTGCTACTCCGTATTCTGCAACTATTTCTTTTTTTTGATAATTTATAAATGCTACACCAATCCTATCAATATTTAATTTATCTTCTATAGTATCAAATAAAATTTCTAGTAGTTCACTTAAGAAATAAGCTTTATTGGTTAAAACTTTTACCTTATTTATAAAATTTTGTTCTTTTATAATATTTTCAATTGAAGAAAAAATCTTTTTTTCTTCTAAAAAATATGAATTATTTTCAGGCAATTTATCTATATCATAATCTTGATCACTTAATAAACTATAACCTTTTAATAAATAATTTAAATCATTTTTTCCTATTCTATAAAGGAAAATAAATAAAATAATCAAAATACCTATTAAAAACAAATAAAATATTAAATTTATTATTATATATCTAATAATCATCTTATCTTTAATATCACTAAAACTTTCAATCAAATTTCTATTTAAATTTTCAAAAGATATATATGTTTTATAAGATTTATCTACTGATAAATTTGAAAAATTAGTATTTATTTCATCTTCGTATAACTTATTCAACTTATCATATTTTTGATTAATTTGATTAAAATTAGTATTTAGTTTATCGAACTCATCTAAATTATAAATCAATAAATAATTTTCCATTTTATTTAAAAAATTTCCTAAATCATTTAACAAAACAATTTTTTTACTTAAATAATCATAGTATCTATCTTTATTTTTATTATAAGCTTCTTTTAGTTTAGAATTATTAGAGATATCTCCTTGATTTTCAATATTTCTTAAAACTCGTAAAGGCAGGTCCATTTTATAATATAGATAATCTGATTGATGTAAAAAAGAATCATATTTTTTTATATTTTCATAAATATTACCTATATAAAAAAAGTTAAATAATACAGATATAATAATTATACTAATTATTGTGATTATAATTCCAAAAATTATTTTTTTTAAACTTCTCATAAACCCACCTTCTTTTTTTATATGTTTATATCAATTGAAATTACACCTTTTGTTTCTCCGTGATATTTAATAGTAAAAGATCCTGTCATACAATATTTATTATTTGCTTGAGATACGTATGGTTTAGATATATAAATTCCTTTTTCCATAGCATTTTTAAAAAATGGTCTATAACTTACATCTATCCCTATTAAATCATCATTTTTCTTATCAAATTCTAATCCTTTACCTTCTTTATCAATTAAAGCTACAAGATTTATATTCTTGTTTTTAGATGAAATTTTTTTTAAATCTTGTCTTTTAATATCTTTTATCCCTGATGAATTTTTTTCAATATACTGTCTTGAAAATTCAATGATTTCTTTTAATTTTTTTTCTAAATTTTCATCATATTTAATATTTTTTTCATATTTCTTTATCTTTTGATTAAAATCTTTACTTATCTTATAAATTTCATTAATATTACTACTAATATCTTGTAATTCTTCAACTTGAGTTTCTGTCATTGCTGTAGTCTCTTCTATATTTGCATTTATAACTTCATTATTTTCACTGTTTTTTTCAATTATAGTAGAAATATTTTTAGTATTATCGAGTTGATTTTTAATAGATTTATCAATTGTTTTAAAACTTCCAATTGATTCATTAATTATACTATCAAATGAACTAAAAAACTCTTTAAATTCATTAGATAATTCTAAAACTTTTTGTGAATCTTTAGATACATCATTCATTTTACTTGAAGTCTTTTGGATACTACTAGTTATATTATTAATTTTTTTACTTATATTTTCAGTTGATTCATTTGTACTTTCAGCTAATTTTCTAATTTCATCTGCTACAACTGCAAAACCTTTACCAGCTTCACCAGCTCTAGAAGCCTCAATTGATGCATTCAAAGCAAGTAAATTAGTTTGTTCAGCTATATCTGTAATTAAATTTAATATATCATTTATTTCATTAATATTTGTATTTAGTATTTCCATTTCATCAACCATTTCTGAATTTTCATCATCGACATGTGATATTTTTTTATTTAATGTTTCTAATTTTTCTTGACTTTTTTTAGATGTCTTTTCTAACTCTTTCATCTCTTCGCTAGATTTATCTGAAATATCTGTTATATTATCTAAATCTCGAACTATTTCTTTAGAATCATTCTTTATCTCCATTGAATTGCTAGTAATAACTTCCATTTCATTAGCAATATCATTCATAGTTTTAGATACTTGATTAAAAGAATTACCTAAATCATCACTTGAATCATCAATATCTTGACTTAGATCTTTTAACTTTTGAGAAGTAATTAACATTTTAGAAATCAAATTATTTAATTCCATATTTATTTCATCAACTGAATTAATCATATACATAAATTCTTTAGTTATTTTTTTACTAGGTTTTTGACCAATATAACCATTAGCCAATTTATCTATATAATTTTTTGATAATTTGATTTGTTTATTTAAAATATACTGAAATACAAATAAAGTCAATATAGCAAAAAATATACTTACAGCTAAAATAGCTATATTCTGATTAACACCTAAATTAAATAGATACTTTTTTAAAAACATTCCAAATCCAACATAAAAAACAACAGCAGCTAATAAAATATAATGTTTTAAAGATAAATGTTTCATATTTCCCCCTCTAATTAAAATTTAATTTCTTTTAAAAAACTTTCCTTAGGTTTAGGTTTTGAAAGAAAATATCCTTGCCCAAAATCACAATTATGTTTTTGTAAATATTTTAATTGATTATCTGTTTCAATTCCTTCCGCTACAACTGAATATCCTAAATCTTTTGATAATCTTAACATTGAATTTATGATTTTTTCATTTACTATGGACTTATTAATAATATCAATAAAACTTTTATCAAATTTAACAATATTTATTGGTAATTGTTTTAAATAATTTAAAGAAGAATAACCTGTTCCAAAATCATCTAAGGCAATCTTCATTCCATAATTTCTCAATCGATTTAACCTATCAATAGCTGCTTGTATATTATCAATAACAGCTGTTTCAGTTATTTCAATTACAATCTGGTTATAATTTATTTTGTGACCATCTAATAGTTTTATCAAATTTTCAAATGCAATTTCATTCATCAAACTTTTAGAAGATAAATTAATTGATACTTCCATATTTTTATGAATTGTATCCATATTTTCAAATTCTTTTTTATAACTTAAGGCTTTACTAAAAATCCATCTTTCCAAGGCATATATTTGACCAGTATCTTCAGCTACTTTTATAAATTTGCCTGGTGAAATAAACCCTTTATCTTTATGATTCCATCTTACTAAAACTTCAGATGCATATAATTTTTTAGTTTTTAAATTAAATTGAGGTTGAAAATATAATTCAAAGTTTTCATTTTCTATAGCATCTTCTAAATCATTAGCTAAACTTATTGTTTCTAATTTCGAATTTTTAAACTGACTTTTATAAAATAATACTCGTTTTTTACCTGATTTTTTAGCCTTATGTAAAGCTATATCAGCATTTTTTAATAACTCAATTGAATTTTTTGCATCTTTAGGATATTTAGAAACACCTAAGGTAAAAGATAAATAAATTTTATTTGAATTAATATTAAATTGCTTTCCTAAATAGTTAATTAATGATGTAATTTTATTTTTTAAAACTTTATCTTTGTCTTCATATATTAAAATTGCATATTCATCACCACTTAACCTAATTAGTTGGTTTTGATCTTTAATAAAATTAATAAGTTTATTAGCAACTGTTTTTAAAACTTCATCGCCTATATTATGTCCATATTTTTCATTAATAAATTTAAAATTATCAATATCTAAAATTACAAGAGCAAAATTATTATTTTTATCAATGTTTTCATTTAATTCTTTTGTTAAAAATTTACGGTTTTTTAACCCAGTTAAATTATCAATATAAATTGTATTTTCAAGTTCATTTTCTAATTCAACTTTATAAGATAAATCAATGCCAATAAAAAGGTATAAACTTTCTTTATCTTTTTTACTATAAATTTTATTTCCATTCCATAATATATTTATCATTTTACCTTCATTGGTTTTTAAATTTATCTCATAATTTATAAGTTTTCCTCGTTTTTTTAAATATTTAAATAATTCTTTGCTAAATTCAATATCCTCTTTTGGTACTAAAAAATCAACCCAATTCCTATCAATTAAAGCTTCTTCGCAATATCCTAACATTTTTTTTACAAATGGATTTACTCGTTTAATATTACCTTCTGAATCAAGTAAAATAATAAAAACATTAGAATAATCAAAAATCCTTTGATTTAATTTTTTCTCATACTGTAAAACTTCTTCTTTTTCCAAAATTTCTTTACTACTAGCTTCTAACTCCTCATAAACTGATTCTAACTCTTCATAAGAACTTTGTAAATCATGTATACTTTCTTGATAAAGAGCCGATCTAGATTTAACTAAATAATATATTAATATCATTGATATAAAAACAAAAAACCAGCCTTTATAAGTTTGAAGTTCTTGATACATTTCAATATCTTGAAAAAAATACAATAATATTTTATCTGAAAAAAGTATCCATAAAAAACCAAATAATCCATATTTTATTGCTGTAGTATAACCTTCTTTCTTTGGAGTTATTATATCTGAATCTAAATTAACGTTTTGATTTATTTTATTTTTCATTTTATTTAACATATTTCCTCATTTCATAAATAATTTAGTATCTATAGTTTAAATTATATCATATTGTTTAGTATTTTATAAGAAAATTGCTTAGTTAATTATATACTTTTTTTCTAAATAATTAATGATATCGTAAATTATATTAACGGCTACATTTATACTTAAATTATTAATATCCATTTTAGGATTCATCTCAGACAAATCAAATACCTTTAAATTATCTAAATTCAAAATTAACTTTTCTAAATATTGATTCATTTGAGCATAAGTAATGCCTTTTATATTTGGAGAACTTACGCCTGGAACTTCTTTTGAAGTGAAAACATCAAAACAAATTGTTAAATGATAATGAGTTTTTGGATCATTTTTTATAGATTTAAGTAAATTAAAGTCATTTTTTATAATTTTATCAACTAAATAATAGTTAACTCTATTTAATTTATCTGCCTTTTTAAATAGATGTTTTGTATTCCCTATTTTTTGAATACCAAAAACACTGTAATAATAATTATTATACCTATTTAAAAGCTCGCTAAACATTGTTCCAGAAGTCGGTAACTTTTCTAAATCTCTCATATCGAAATGAGCATCAAAATTTAAAGTATTTATTTTTTTATTTTTATCAATACTTTTTATTAATCCTACTGCTGCTCCATAGCTAGTTTCATGTCCCCCACCTAGTATTATTGGAAAAATATTTTTGTTTATTAATTTTTTTACAATATTACTCAGTAACAATTGGGCCTCTCTTAAGTTTTCATGAACAATAATATTTCCTAAATCATAAATTTTAACTTTTTCATAATTAAATGGTTTAGAACTAAGTTTTTTTCTTATAGTATCTGGAGCTTCAGAAGCACCCACAATTCCTTTATTTCTTTCTACTCCTAAGTCAGAACTAAATCCAATAAAAGCAATATATATATTCTTTTTATCTTTCTTAATAGTACTAATTTCTTTATAATCTAACAAATTTATCTTTTGATGAAATCTAAATTTATCTTCATTTTTTTCACTATCAATTCTACCTGTCCAAAATTTTTCACTTGGTTTTTTATAATACATATTAATCCTACTTACTTAAATATAAGCAGATCCTCCCTCCAAATAATTTTATCCAATAACACAACAGACTTAAGTATATCATTTATAATTTTTTTTAAAACTATTTTTTGTAAAAAAAGTAATACCCCAACTATGAGATATTACTTATAAATAATTTATATTCTTTCAATATCAATCTTTACAGTATTGCCGTTAAGATCATATTTTTCAAAATCTTGATTTAATGTATTATCAAGTTTTTTACCTAAAGTCTCTTTTAAAATATAATCTTCATATTCAAACAAAGCATTAGTAAATTCTTCATTAGCTTTAAAGTAAATATCTATATTATCCATCATATCTAAATCTTTATCTTTTCTTATTTGTTGAATTCTAGATACAAATTCTCTTGCATAACCTTCATTAATTAACTCATCAGTTAAAGTTGTATCTAAAATAATAAACACTTTGTTTTCTACTCTAACTGTAAATCCTTCTTTAGCATCCATTCTAATATCAACATGCTTTTCAGCTACTTCAAATTTTTCACCATCTAAATCAAATTCTATAGTTTCCCCATTTTTGAATTTTGGTACGTATTCATTAGCATCTAGTTGATTAAGTTTTTTATTAAATAATCCAACTTTGTTGCCAAGTTCAGGTCCTACAACCTTAAAATTAGGTTTCAATTCATAATTCATAAATTTAGATAAATTATCGACATACTCAACTTCTTTGACATTTAACTCTTCTTTAATTAATGGAATTAATTCATCAACTAACTCTCTTTTATTACCATCTACAATAACTTTTTGAAGAGGTTGTCTAACTTTTAATTTAACAGACTCTCTTGTAGCTCTTCCTAAAGTAACTAAATCTCTAACATAATCCATTTTTTCTTCAATTGTTTTATCAATATGTTTTTCATTAGATTTAGGAAAATCAGCTAAGTGTACTGATTTTTCACCAGTTAATTTATCATAAATTTCTTCAGTTATATATGGTGCAAAAGGAGCAGCTAATTTAACTACAGTATATAATATTTCATATGTTGTTTTATATACTGATTTTTTATCCATATTAAAGTCTTTTTGCCAAAATCTTCTTCTAGATCTTCTAATATACCAATTTGATAAATCTTCATCTACAAAAGTTTGGATAGCTCTAACAGCTTTTGTTAAATGATAATCATCAGCTTGAGTATTAACTTCTTTAACTAAACTATTTAATTTTGATATAACCCATTTATCTAAATTAGATCTATCTTCATAGCTAACTTCAAATGAACTAGCATCAATATCATCTGTATTTGCATATAAAGAAAAGAAATTATACACATTTTGTAAAGTTTTAAAGAATTTAGAATTAATTTCTTTTAAACCTTCAACATCAAATTTAGTAGGAGTCCAAGCTGGTGATACATGATACATATACCATCTAACTGCATCTGCTCCATACTCATCAAATAATTCTAAAGCATCTAATGTATTACCTTTAGATTTTGACATTTTCTTACCATCTTTATCTAAAATCAGATCGTTAACTAATACATTTTTATAAGGTGCTTTGCCTGTTACAAATGACGATATTGCTATTAATGAATAAAACCACCCTCTTGTTTGATCTATACCTTCACAAATAAAATCTGCTGGGAATAATTCATCAAAATTTTCTTTATTTTCAAACGGATAATGTTGTTGAGCAAAAGGCATTGAACCACTATCAAACCAACAATCTATAACTTCTGGAACTCTTGTCATTTGAGAACTACATTTATCACAAGTCAAGTGAATTTCATCTACATCTGGTCTATGAAGCTCAATTGATTGATCTATATCTTCATTAGCTTGTTCAACTAATTCTTTTCTAGAACCAATAGATTTTAATTCTCCACAATCATCACATCTCCAAATATTTAATGGAGTCCCCCAATATCTTGATCTTGAAATAGCCCAATCATTTAAATTATCAAGCCAATTTCCAAATCTTTTTTCACCTACAAAATCAGGATGCCAATCAACATTATTATTGTTTTCAATCAAAGTATCTTTAATTTTTGTCATTTCAATATACCAACTTGGTTTAGCATAATAAATAAGAGGTGTCTTACATCTCCAACAATGTGGATAATTATGAGCCAATTTTTGTTTACGATGTAATTTACCTTCATTATATAACCATTTAATAATATCAAGTTCTACTTCATCATCCATTACAAATCTATCTTTCCAAGGAGTTTCAGTATATTTACCATCATCATTAACTGGTTGTAATACAGCAGTATCATATTTTCTTCCTAAATTGTAATCATCTTCACCAAATGCTGGAGCAGTATGTACAATTCCTGTACCGTCTTCTGTTGTTACATAATCACCTAAAGTTACAAATAACGAATTTTTATTTTCAGGCATATCTACAAAAGGCATTAATTGTTCATATTCTACATATTCAAATTCTTCACCTTTGTGTTCACTTAATACTTCAAATTCACCATCAATTGCTTCTTTAGCTAAAGTCTTTTCTACTATTAAGACTTCATCATTATGTTTTACTTTTAAATAAGTCTCATCTGGATGCATTGTTAAAACTACATTCGCAGCTAAAGTCCATGGAGTAGTTGTCCATACTAAAAAGTATTCATCTTTATCTTTACGTTTGAATTTAACATAAACTGTATTATTTTTTATTTCTTGATAACCTTGTGCCACTTCGTGTGAAGCAAGTCCTGTTCCACATCTTGGACAATAAGGTAATATTTTATGACCTTCATAAATAAAATCTTCATTAAAAAATTTATTTAAAATCCACCATTCTGTTTCAATATAATCATTATCTAAAGTAATATATGGATTATCTAAATCAATTAAATAAGCCATTCTTTCAGTTTGCTCTCTCCAAGCAGCTTCATATTCAAAAACAGAATCTTTACATTCTCTACAAAAATTATCAATCCCATAATTTTCTATATCAGATTTGTTATCTAAATCTAACTTTTTTTCAACTTCTAATTCTACAGGCAATCCATGTGTATCCCAACCTGCTTTTCTTTTTACTTGATAACCTTGCATAGTCTTATATCTACAAACTGCATCTTTTAATGCTCTTGCTATAACATGATGTATGCCTGGCTTTCCATTAGCAGTAGGAGGACCATCATAAAACACAAATGATTCATTTCCTTCACGTGTGTCAATACTTTCTTTTAATAAATCAATATCTTCCCAATATTCTCTAATCTTTTCTTCTCTATCTTTAACAGATAGTTTATCAATACTCTTATATTTTTTCAATTTATTCACCTCATTTTCTACAATAAAAAAACCTAGATAAATATCTAGGGACGTTTATACGCGGTACCACCCGAGTTGTTTTAAAACCACTTTTTGTTTAACGAAAACATATACGATATTAACTACTAATTTCATCAATATAACTCAAGGTGATATTCAATTTAACAAACTATTAGTTTACACTAAACACTAACTCACTTAAAAAATTCATTAAATCTACTCGTCCTATCATCGTTTATCATTCAATTATTTAAAGTATACCATATTTTTTTAATTTAATCAACATCAATTGATTTATTAAGTTCAAGTTGAGATTCTATTATAGATTTCATCTCCATTTTATAAATTTTCATCTCTTTTTTTGCTTGTTGATGCTCTTTCCTTATTTCAATCACTTTTTGATTAGCTGATTCTATAATTTTTTCAGCTTTCATTTCACTTTCTTTAACAATGTTATCAGCTTTTGTTTTAGCGTTATTAACAACTTCATTAGCTGTTTCTTTTGCAACTACTAAAGCTTCAGATAAATTTTTTTCTATTCTATTAAATTTTTTTAATTCATCCTCAAGTCTTTTGATTTCCTTCCTATTAATCTCATTTTTCTTAATTAGTTCTTCAAATTCATTAGATATTTTAAATAAATAATTTCTTACTTCTTCTTTATTATATCCACGAAACTGTTTATCAAATTCTTTTTGTTCAATTTCTAAAGGGCTAGTCATTGTTCACTCCTTATATCAATTTTTTTATAATAACTTTAAGTCTATCTTTATTACTTAAACCTAACTTTTTTGATAAAATCAATCTTCCCTTCCCTTTTACAGAAATAATATCACCTTTCTCAACATCCTTATAAGCTTTACTAATTAAAAAATGATTGACTTTTACCTTATTATTTTTAATAAACTTTTTAGCACTTTTCCTATTAATACCAAAACCTTTTGAAATAATTGCATCAACTCTATTAGTATTCAAAGTTGTCTTTATATTTTTATATCTCTTTTCAGGAAAATTTATTTCATCATAAGAAATTTCTTTAATATTTATTGGAGTATTTTTAATCTTTCTAAAATTAATTCTTAAATAATCAAAAATATCCTTTTTTACTACAATAAAAGTTTTTTCATCAAAAACTGCAATATCACCGATATTATCTCTTTTAATTCCTAAAGACATTAATGTTCCTAAAACATCTCTATGTCCTATATTAGAAAATTTTTTATTATAACTTAATTTAAGAGCTTTAATTGGATAGTCTTTTATTTTTAGTTCTTCATAAAAAGGATAAATAGACATAATTTGTCTTTCATTACCTAAAAAAGATAAATTAAAATCATCAATATTTATATATTTTTTTATAATTGAAGATATACTTGGACGTAAAAAATTAGAAAACTTTTTATCATAATTTCTTGTTGATTTATTTATTAAATCAATAATTTTAACTAACTCTTTTTTATCTTTTGGTAATAAATCAAAATTACTTACAAATTCATCATCAATAAATTGCATTATAACCTCATTATTAAACTTAAAACTAATTCCATAGTTAAAATAGCCATTATTGGTGAAAAATCTAACATTCCTCCAATTCCTAACTTATGTTGTAATTCTCTAAAAGGGGCTAATATTGGCTCAGTTAATTGATATACTAAATCAATTATTTGATTTCTCTTTCCTCTAGCTACCCAAGAAATAACAATCCTTGCGAAAATTAAAAAATTAATTACTTGTACAAAATATGCTAATGCTGCCTTTATCATAATACCACCTTTATATCCACTTTTTAAATATTCCTTTTGATTCTAATTCTTCTTTAATATCACCTGTAACATCAATATTATTAGGCGCTAGTAAAAAAATACCAGAATCAATATTTATCATATGACCTTGTAATGCACATAATGCTCCCATACAAAAATCAAAAACTTTATTAGTTAATTTATCTTCTAATTTATTTAAGTTTAAAATAACAGGTTTATTTTCTAATAAATTCTTAACAATTTGTTCACTTTCATCAAAAGTCTTAGGGCTTTGTACAACCACTTTCATTCTATTTTTAGTTTTTGAAATATTATAGACTTTATCTTTTTTAATTTTTTCTTCAGTGTCTTCTTCTATATTTTTATCATTATAATCATTTTGAACAAATTCATTAGTATCATTTTTATCAAAATCTTCATTCTCAGTTATTTCATCATTATCAACACCCATAAAATATTTTATTTTATCAGAAATCTTTTCACCCATAAATCCTCCTTAACTATAATCTCTTTTTCCGAAAATTGCACTCCCTATTCTTACCATATTTGAACCTTCCTGCACTGCAATATGATAGTCGTTTGTCATTCCCATAGAAAGATGTTTCATATATACATTTTCATAATTATTATTTTTATAAGAATCAAACAAATCTTTCATCTTTCTAAAATCTTCTCTAGCATTTTCTGGATCATCATAAAAAGGTGCCATATTCATAAGGCCAACAATTCTTATATTTTTAAATTTTTCAATATATTCAAAAATATTATCTATATCCTTTTTCAAAATACCATATTTACTATCTTCATCAACAATATTTATTTGAAGTAAACAATCCATTACTACATCATTTTTCTTAGCTCTTTTATTAATTTCTTTAGCAAGTCTTTTACTATCTAAAGAATGAATCAAATCAACTTTATCAATAATATATTTAACTTTATTTCTTTGCATATGGCCTATCATATGCCAACTAACTTTATCTTTAAACTCATTATACTTATCTCTTAATTCCCTAGCTCTATTTTCCCCTACAACATTAATATCTAAATCAATACAAGTTTGAATTAATTCTTTAGGAAATGTTTTCGTTACTGCAACTAAAGTTACATCATTTTCTCTTCCAACTTTTTGACAATTTTTTGAAATATTATCTTTTACTTTTTTTAAATTTTCTAATATTTCTTCTTTACTTAACATAATCCTCCTTAATCCAAATACTTCTCCCCATTACTCATAATTTCATCATTTTCTTTAATAGATGAAATTTTTTTGCTTTTCTCATTAACTCTTTTATAAAAATAATCTTTTTGAACAATTGAAAAATCTTCTTTCTTTTTGATTATTTTAATTGGTACAAAAATTATTTCGTCAGTAACTGTTTTTTTATAAACTCCTGTTTGTTCATTTTTAGATACAATTGAAGAGTTTTTAACTTCTATACCTTCAAAATCACTACTAAAAACCTTAGTTCTTAATTTTCTTTTTTTATAAAAATCATCAAATGTTTCATTTAATTCTAATACTAAAGCTCCATTAGAAAAATTTTCAAAGCAATCATAAACTGAAGCACTATACTTTTCTCCATTTATTTCAATATCAACTGAGTTAATCAAACTATCTCCTTTTTTATAAAGTTTTATATCATTTTTCGGTATAATATTTACAATATAAAACGAATAATTATCAATTATTTTATAAACTTTAGATGATTTCTTAATCTCCCCACTAGATTTAACATCAAAATTTATTTTTCTATTATATATATTTTCATAATTAGTAACATATAAATTTGATAAATTCAATCTATTTTCTAAAGAATCAAATGTTTTTGAAACAACTCCTGCGTAATTAGAGTAAAAGTACTGACCTTCAGTATTTTTATTATTTCTTTTACTAATTTCCTGACTATTATAGTTCGAAATCTCATTATTTATAATTTTACTTTTAAGATCTAATTTTAATTTTAATTCGTTTTCTAAAGATTTAATAGATAAATACTTTTCATCTCTAATTTTATTAGCAATTTCTTTTTTTAAAAGTGCAATTTCTTGATCTATCCTTAAAATCAAAGCTTCTTTATTATCTTTTGTATCTTCAATTACCAATTCACTTTTTTGTTCATTGGAATTTTTCTTAGGATCTAAAGTAGCAATAACTTGATTTCTTCTAACAACTTCACCTTCATTTACTCTATATTTAATATCTCCTGCAATATCAGAAATAAATATTTTTTCATTTCTGACTATTAAAGAATCATATGTTTTATCTAAATAAAAAGTCTGATACTTAACTCTATATGAAACATTTTCTTTTATGAAAAAGGCAACAAATAAAGTATAAATTCCATAAAAAAATAATGAAATTATTATTAAAAATCTTAAAAATTTAAACTTACTTTTTATAGCCATTAAATTTACATCCAATCCTTTTCATCAACAAATTTTTCAAACTCATGTTTTTTTCTTTTTAACATTAAGTTACTTACGGATTCTTTAGGACTTTTTTGTTTATACAATACTTTATATAATTCATTTGTTATTGGCATATATACATCATGTTTTTGTGCTAATTGATAAGCAGCCTTTATTGTATAAGCTCCTTCAACTACCATACCTACTTCTTCAATTGCCTCTTGAAGTGTTTTTCCTTTTCCTAATAAAATACCACATCGTCTGTTTCTACTATGATTTGAAGTACAAGTAACAATTAAGTCTCCAATCCCACTTAAACCTTTAAAAGTATCTAATTTAGCACCTAGATTAACTCCTAAATTAGCAATCTCATTAATGCCTCTAGTCATTAAAGCGGCTTTAGCATTATCTCCATAACCTAATCCATCAGAAATTCCTGCACCTATTGCAATTATATTTTTCAAAGCTGCTCCAATTTCTACGCCTAAAACATCTGGGTTAGTGTAGACTCTTAAATATTCAGTTGAAAAAATATCTTGTACTTTCTCAGCAATTTCTCTTGACTTAGAAGCTGAAACAATTGTAGTGGGCATTTTTTTTGATACTTCTTCAGCATGTGATGGCCCAGATAAAATAGCTAATGAATTTTCAGGTAAATATTTTTTTATAACTTCTGACATTAAATTAAGCGATTTAATATCTATACCTTTAGATACATCTACAATTATTTGGTCATCAATAAATTCACTATATTTTTTTAATACTTTATCCATAGCCTGAGAAGCAACTGCTAATACAACAACTTCAGAATTCTTGATAACTTTTTTAAAATTACTAGAAAATACTAAGTCTTTATTTAATTTAACACTCTCAAGATACTTAAAATTTCTTTTTAAACTATTCATTTTATTCATTTCTTCTTTATTTCTACCCCATATCATAACATTATAATTTTTACAAGCTAATAAGTTGGCAAGGGCAGTTCCCCAACTACCAGCTCCTATTACTGAAATTTTAATAATATCACTTCCTTAATATCTACACTCAATTATATCATATTTCATATAATTATAAAATATATTATTAAATTTTAAAAAGCAAAAAACCCTTTTGATAAAAAAGGGTATAATTTATTTTTTGTCTCTAATATTCATTTTTAACTTAGTGCCTCTAAATTCAAATTGTTCTCTTATTTTATTTGCTAAATATCTAACGTAAGTAAAATGTGCAAGTTTTTCATCATTAACAAATATAGTAAATTCAGGAGGTTTTATACCTGTTTGAGTACCATAATATATTTTTAATCTTTTACCTTTTTTAGAAGGTGGTTGATTTCTATATATAGCTTTATTTAAAACATCATTAAAAGCTCCAGTTGGGATTCTTACAGATCTCTGACTTTGAACATCATCTATCAATTCAATTATCTTATTAACTCTTCGTTTAGTAAGAGCTGATATAAACATAATTGGAGCATATGTCATAAAAGCTAATTCATTTCTAATATTTGCATATAAATCATGATATTTTTCTTCTCTATCATCTATTAAATCCCATTTATTTGCTAAAACAATAATCCCTTTTCCATGATCATGTGCATATCCAGCAATTTTTTTATCCTGTTCAGTAACACCTTCAGTAATATCTATCATTATTACACATATATCTGACCTATCAACTGCTGTAAAAGATCTAATAACACTATATTTCTCAATATCTTCTTTGATACTTTTCTTTTTTCTAATACCAGCAGTATCTATAAATACATATTTTTTATCATCTAACTCAAACGGAGTATCTACTGCATCTCTTGTTGTTCCAGGTATGTCGCTAACTATAACTCTTTTTTCCCCTAATAAAGAATTTACTAAAGAAGATTTACCAACATTTGGCTTACCAACTATAGATATTTTAGTTACAGTTTCATCATAATCTTCCATCATTTTGTTATCAAAATGAGATACTACTTCATCTAATAAATCCCCAAATCTAAACATATTTACAGAAGATACTGGATAAATTTCACCTAAACCTAAATTATAAAATTCATAAAAATCATCAGGTAAATCATGTGTATCAATTTTATTTACTGCTACAACAATAGGCTTATTTGCCTTTCTAAGCATATTTGCAATTTCTATATCATCACTTGTCATACCAGCTTTACCATCAACCATAAAAACTATTACATCTGCAGTATCGATTGCTAAATCTGCTTGTCTTTTCATCTGTTTTAAAATTACCTGATCACTTGAAGGCTCAATTCCACCTGTATCTATCAATGTAAAATCATAATTTAACCAATTTACATCAGCATATATTCTATCTCTTGTAACACCAGGAGTATCTTTTACAATAGAAATTCTAGTCCCAGCTATTTTATTAAAAAATGTAGATTTCCCAACATTAGGTTTACCTACAATTGCAACTATCGGTTTACGCATATTATATCTCTCCTATAATTTTTTTGATAAAATCAAATCCATTTACTTTCGTAATTGTAACTTCTTTTTTAAATTCTTTTTCCAAATCACTTATTAATATATCATCTAAAAACTTATTTTTTCCATCTTTTAACATCACCTCAGAAACAAATAATTTATCTCCAATTGTACTTTTATCTAACTGACTTAATATATCTTGTCCAGTTATTAAACCGGTAACAGTAATAGAATGTCCCCAAAAATCATTTTTAATTTTTACTATATCTAAAATAATATTATCATATTTTTTTTCTATTAATTTTTTTATATAAAGCATATTTTTATATGCTGATTGACCTGTTATAATAGTAATTTTTCCTTCAAATAAACTTTCTTCAAATTCTTTTAAAGCAGTTTTTATTTCATGGTTAAATTTAGCTATTAATCCTACACCATTTTCAATTTGTATAAAATTCTCATAATGTTTATAATCAGGTAAGTCTAAATTAGCTTTGATATAAAATTCATCTGATACAAAAACAAATCTTGTATTTCGTTTTTTTAAAAATTCATTTTGAAATTTTTCAACTTTCCCAATAACTTTTCTGGCTTTCTGTTTTGAAACAGTTTCTAAGTTTTCTAAACCTTTACGATATTTAGTAAGCCCTACTGGAACAATCGCTAATGATTTAAAATTTGAACCTAAATCGAATATATTTTTTATAGTATTGTTTAATACTTCTCCATCATTTATTCCAGGACATAATACAACTTGTCCATTAATTACTATATCTGCTTTTACCAATTTTTTCAAATTTTTTAAAAGATTTTTTGAATTAGGGTTTTTTAACATTTTATGTCGAACATCAGAATCTGTTGCATGTATTGAAATATTTAAAGGAGAAATTTTTAATTTGATTATTCTATCAATTTCTTTATCAGTTAAATTAGTTAAAGTTATATAATTGCCGTGTAAAAATCCTAATCTGAAATCATCATCTTTAAAATATAAAGAATTTCTCATATTGTTAGGTAATTGATCTACAAAACAAAACACACAATTATTTTTACATTTTTTAGGTTTATCTAAAATAGGATTTTCAAATTCTAAACCTATTTTTTCATCAAAACCCTTTTCAATTTCATAAAGAACTAATTCTTCATTAGGTTTTTGAATTAAAAGTTCTATATATCCAACACTTATCATAAAAATATATTCCAAGATATCTTTTACTTCTTTATCATTTACTTTGACTAAGTAATCACCTGGCTTTATATTTAATTCTTCAGCAATACTATCTTTTTTTATTTTTTTTATTTTATGTTTCATATTTTTTCCTTCTTTTTACTACTAATCAAAAAAACACAAATAAAAGCCTAATGGCTTTTATTCTTCTTGAATTAATTTATTAAGTTCTTCATAAAAAGTATTAATATCTTTAAATTGCCTATATACAGAAGCAAATCTTACATAAGCAACTTCATCTAATACTTTTAATTTTTCCATAACTTTTTTTCCTATAAAAGTAGATTGAATTTCATTATCCATTACATTATATAAATCCTTTTCTATTTCATCAACCATATTTTCAATTTGCTTTAATGAAATAGGTCTTTTTTCACAAGCTATTATAATACCATCTATCATTTTATTTCTATCATAGGATTCACGAGTACCATCTCGTTTAATAACTCTTATAGGCATTTTTTCTACTTTTTCATAAGTTGTAAATCTTTTTTGGCAACTAAAACACTCTCTTCTTCGTCTAGTAACATAACCATCTTCTGTAGGACGAGTGTCTATAACTTTAGATTTTTGGTGATCGCAAAATGGACAATGCATAAATATCCTTTCAAATTATCTTTTTTTCCTTAAAAATGTAGGAATATCAAAATCATCATCAGAACCATTGTCTTTATTTTCAGTTTCTTTCTTTTCTATATTTTCAGATTGGTTATCTTTTTGAGATTTTATTTCCTCTTTTTTATTATCAATTTTTTTAGATTTTTTTGTTTTAGTTTCTTTTGACTTAACTTTTTGATTATTTTTATCAAAACCAGTTGCAATAACTGTAACTTTCATAAGATCTTTTATATCTTCATCTATTACAGCACCAAATATAACATTTGCTTCTTCATCAACAGCATCATGAACAACATTTGCTGCTTCATTTGCTTCATGTAAACCTAGCGACTTTCCAGCTGTAATATTTATTAATACCCCTTTAGCTCCTTGAATTGTAGTTTCTAAAAGCGGTGAATGGATAGCTTCCTTAGCAGCTTCGATTGCTCTATCTTCTCCTTCGGCCATACCTATACCCATATGTGCTAAACCAGAGTCTAACATAATAGTTTTCACATCAGAAAAGTCTAAGTTAATTTCACCTGGGATTGTAATTAAATCTGCAATACCTTTAACACCTTGTCTTAAAACATCATCAGCAGTATTAAAAGCTTCTATAATCGATGTTTTTTTATCAGTTATTTGTAAAAGTCTATCGTTAGGTATAGTAACTAAAGTATCTACATGTTTTCTTAAGTTTTCAATACCTGTTTTGGCATTTTTCATACGAGTACGTCCTTCAAAAGAAAAAGGTTTAGTTACTACTCCTACAGTTAAAACACCTAATTCTTTAGCAATTTCCGCTACAACAGGCATAGCTCCTGTACCAGTACCTCCACCCATTCCTGCAGTTAAAAATACCATATCATTATCTTGTAGAGCTTGATAAATATCGTCTCTACTTTCCTCAGCAGCTTTTGTTCCTACTTTAGGATCAGCTCCTGCCCCTAAACCTTTTGTTAACTTTTCACCTATTTGTATTTTAAATTCAGCGTTAGATGTTTGTAATGCTTGTTTATCTGTATTAATAGCTACAAATTCAACTCCAGATAAATTTCCTTCTATCATTCTATTAACAGCATTATTTCCACCACCACCAACACCAACAACTTTTATCTTTGCAAAATTTTCCATATCAACATCAAATTCTAACATTCTATCACCCCTTAAAACCTAGGTTTCATATTTGATTTAATCTATTTATAATATTTTACTCTTTTTCCTTATTATATAAAGTATTTTACCATACTTAGCATTATTTTTCTAACCTTTTTTTAATATTTTCAATAACTTTTCTTCTTATAATTGCTAAATTTTTAAAAAACCTTACACTAAATGCAAAAATAGCTGCATAATATAAAGGAATACCTAATTTATCACCAATATATGATAAAATTGTCGCTAAAGCAAAGTTAACTAAAAAACCTGAAACAAAAATTATTGCATCAAATTTTTCTTCTAAAGTTGCTCTAACAGCTCCTAAAATAGTATCTATAGCAGCTAATATTCCCACTGCTAAATAAATTGAATAAAGTATATTAAAGGAAAATGGAATATAAAAGCCTATTAATATTCCTATTAAAATACCAATTAATGCAATAATCATTTTTCATTCCTTTCAAATTTTTCTAAATATTTAAATCCTAACTTACCTTTATATTCTGAAATATTTACATTAACAGATGTGTTTACTTCTACAAATATATCCCAATCCTTTAATACACTAGCATATCCATCAGGAGAATTTACAGCAGATTTCAAATGAAATCTATCTCCAATTGCTTTTATAATAAAAGGTTGTGCTGTAACTTTTTGATTAATTTGTATAGTAGGACCAGTACATTTAATTTTAGATTTACCGACAACAACTCTTTCATTATTGACTGAAATTGCTTCAGCTCCTGCATTTTTTAAATCTATTAAAATATTTTGAATATCAAAATCATGAACAATTAAAGAACTACCTTCTCTATTGTTAAGTAAACTTTCGCTATCATCAATTATTATGACTACTCCTTCACCTTCAACTGGTCTTAAACCACTAAAGGTTTCAATTTTTTTAATTTTTTTATCAATGGAAGAAATAATACTACCTATATTTTCATTATCTTCATACTGTTTAATTTCTTTTTTTAAATTATCTTTTTGATTTTTTAAATTTTCAACTATCATTTGATTTTCTTCTAACTTAGTTTTAATATTATAAACTTCAGTATAATGCATATATTTGAAATCAGATTGCAAATTTTTATAAAGTATTGAAAGTAACAAACCTAACAGAATCATCAGCAAAAAATATTTAATATTTTTCAAACTATCACCTAGTCTAATTGAATATAATCAAATTCAATTGAGCTATCGTATTTATTTATAATAACTTCAGTTTTTTCATTTATTTCAATAAAATACCCTTTTTGACGAATAATTGAAGCTAAACCAAATCTTTGATCAATAGATGCTGAAAGTATTTTTGAATTCCCAATAGCTTTTATCTTAAATGGAGGTATTAAAGGAACTTTATTAACCATTAAATTATTACCAGCTGTTCTAATCTCTGTAGTATTTACTACCCTTTGTCCATTTATCGATAAAGCTTCAGCTCCACCAGCATTTAATTCATTAGTTAATGATAAAATTAAATTATAGTCATTAACAATATTATTATTACTATTGTATTCTGTTTTAGAATTATCAATTATTATTTCAACCCCTGTACCTTTGACTTTAGTTAAACCAGCAAATAACTTTATCTTATCCAATTTATCATTTAAATTTTTAATTAATAAATTTTCTTTTGATACAGAAGTTTTTAAACCTTTTAATTCCTCAGTCAATGTATTTACTTCTTGTTGTAATTTTTCCTTTTCATCTTCAACTTTTTCTAACTTAACAATCAGTTGATTTGCTCGTTGATTAGGAGCATATCCATTCAAAATTTTCTTTTGTACAAGTTTAATTTGAAATGAAATAATTATACCTAAAATAATACTACCTATACAAATCCATGTATAAGCTCTTAATTTTTCTTTTTTCAAAATTAACCACCTACTATCAATCTTTTCCTTTAAAAAGTGGTAATTCAGTAATACTCACATCAATAATACCTTTTTTAATTCCTTTATCTAATAAATCAATATATATATTAATAAAGTTATTAAAACGCTCTTCAATATCCTTACAATTACCAAATTCAACTTTTATACCCTCTTTAGTTTCTAAAACAATACTATCATTATTATAAATTATTTTATGATTAATATCAACATTTGATTTTTTTATTAAAAACATTAAATTCATTAAACGATCTAATAACTCTTGATTATATATTTTTAATTTTTTTCCTTTTTTATAATATGCAATATTTAAACCGTGAATTTCATAGTTTAAATTTATATTAGGATTTATCAATAAAACCTCTCCGGTTTTGTTTATTATGATAGATGTTTTATTTTCTTTTATTTTCAAAAAAGGCTTTTTATAATCAATTGTTAAATTTAGCTTATCTGGAAATTGTTTTTTTATGATAACATCTTTTATAACACTTTTTTGTAAAATTTCCTTTTTTAAAGAATTATTTGAAATAAACAGTAAATTAAATTTTTTATTAATAATATCATTAAAAGATATATCAGTTTTATAACTAGGATTATTGTAATTAATTTCTTTTATTATAAAATAATTAGTTCTAGTAGCAAACAAAATAATAATAACTACTATTACTAAGAATATAATTATTTTTTTTTTCATAAATCTTTCCTTATTTCTTTAACTATTTTTTTAGCTGAATCTATTTTTTTAACATTTTCAAAATTGTTTTTCATTTTTTTTATTTTAGGTACATTTTTTAAAATATCTATTAATAATTTAACTGTAATATCTTTTTCTAAAATCATCTTAGATACACCTAAATCTTGTAATGCTAATGCATTATACTTTTGATGGTCATTTGAAACATTCGGCGAAGGAATTAAAATTGAAGGTGTTTGAGTAAATTTTAATTCAGAAATAGTTATAGCTCCTGCTCTTGCTATTACTATATCAGCATTTTTCATACTTTTAGCCATATTATCAATATAATCTTTTATTACAATATTTTCTTTTAAATCTATCTCTTTATTTATCTCCTTTTCAAAATCATTAAAATATTTTTTACCAGTTGCATGAATTAATCTAAACTTTTTATTTCCATTTATTTCTTTTATTAACTCATAAATTATTTCATTAATTTTTTTCGCTCCACCACTTCCACCAAATGATAAAATTTCAATATTATCTTTTTTATTGATTTTATCTGATTTTTTTAGTTCCATCTTAAATTCTTTTCTAATTGGATTTCCTGTATATATAACTTTATTTTTATCAAAGTTATTAATAGATTCTTCATAGCTTACAAAAATTTTATTAACAAATTTAGATAATATCTTATTTGTCAATCCTGGAAAAGAATTCTGTTCATGTATATATGTCTTTTTTTTCAAAATTGATGCACTAAATAAAACTGGACCACTTACATAACCTCCAGTACCAATAACGACGTCTGGTTTAAAAGAAATCAAGATAATAAGAGACTTTATAATTGCTAAAACTAATTTAAATATTATAAATATATTTTTGAATTTATTTTTCCTATCAAAACCTTCAATTTTTATTGATTCAAAAGTATAATCTAATTTAGGTATTACTCTACTTTCCATGCTATTTTCAGAACCAATATAAAGAATTTCATTATTTTCATCAAATTCTTCTAAAATAGATATAGCTGGATATATATGTCCTCCAGTTCCTCCACCTGATATAACTATCCTCATATTTATCCTTATTTCCTTTCATACTATGAATGTCTATCAAACTTCACTTTTAACTGATTTTGAAATGTTAAGTAAAATCCCAAGACTACTTAAAACAACTAATATTGAATTTCCTCCAAAACTAATCAAAGGTAGCGTTATTCCTGTAACAGGCATTAAAGAACCAATTACTAAAAAATTTATTATTACATGCAATGCAATCATAAGTGTTATTCCTGACGCAAGAAAGAAACCAAATAAATCATTTGTTTTTAATGCTATCTTAAATCCTTTATATATTAATAAACAATACAAAGTAAGTAATAAAACAATCCCTAAATATCCCCATTCTTCAGCTATAGTAGCTAAAATAAAGTCATTTTGAGGCTCAGGTAAATATAATTTATTTTGAGTACTTAATCCTAAACCAACTCCAAAAAAACCACCACTACCTAAAGCATAAAGTGATTGAACATTTTGCCAACCAAAGTCAATTGGATCTTCAAAAGGATCTTTAAAAGTTAAGAATCTTTTATATCTATAACTAGAACTTTTTATCATATACCACAATAAACCTGCACCTAATCCACTTAATCCAATAATCTGAATCCATTTCATACCTGCTATAAAAATCATACCTGCACTTATTCCTAAAACAATTACAGCATCACTCATATTAGGTTGAATATATATTAAAAAGACTACTATTGATATAAATATAAAATATGGTAAAATCCCAACAAAAAACTTTTTTATAAACTTTTTCCTCATGGACAAAAGTTTTGCCATAATAATGATTACAAATAATTTAGCCCATTCACTAGGCATATATGTAAATCCAGGTAATCTTACCCAACGAACTGAACCATTTGCTGAAATTCCTAAATTAGTTTCCAGTAAAATGAACCCTATAAATAATGGAAAAATTAAAAACAAAGCTATTTTACTTAAAAATTTATATGGAATTAAAAAAAATACTATCATACTAAATAAACCAATTAAAACAGACCTTATATGACTTATTAATATACTGTTTGAACTATCATTTACATTTAGATAGTAACTTGAACTAAATACTTCTATAATACCTATTGCTAAAAGCAATACAATGATAACAATTAAAAATTTATCACACTTTTTCATTTAATCACCTAATGAATCTACTATTTTTTTAAATTCATTTCCTCTATGCTCATAACTTTTATACATATCCCAGCTAGCACAAGCAGGAGAAAGTAATATATTTTGATTATTTTTTGCTAATTTATAGGCTAATTTAACAGCTTGTTTAAGATTATCGACAATTTCAACTTTATCATAATTATATTCCTTAGCAACTTTTTCAATTTTATACTTAGTTTCACCAAATAATATTAAAAATTTAATATTATTTTTTACATTTTTTATAAATTCATCAAATTCACTCTTTTTATCCATACCACCAGCTATCAAAATAGTAGGACCCTTCATAGAATTAATACCTTTAATAGCAGCTTCAGGATTTGTAGCTTTAGAATCATTATAAAACTTTATATTATTTAATTCTTTAACAAATTCAATTCTATGTTCTACAGCTTTAAATTCCTTTAAAACTTTCCTTATTATATCAATTGAAATCCCATCATAATAACTAATAGCAACTGCTGCCATTGCATTTTCAATGTTATGTTTTCCTAATATATTCAAATCATCAACATTAATTATTTTTATTTTTTCTTTATTATCATTTATATATATACAATTGTCTTTAAAAAATATTCCTTGTTTAACTTCTTCTTTCATAGAAAAATAAATTGTTTTTATATCTTTAATTTCTTTTCCAATCTTTCTTGTTATTAAATTATCATAATTTAATATAATATAATCATTACTATTTTGATTTTTAAATATTCTTTTTTTAGCTTCTATATAATTTTCCATTGTAATGTGTCTGTTTAAATGATCTGGTGTTATATTTAATATTGCACTTATTTTAGGATGAAACTTTTTTATAGTTTCTAACTGAAAGGAACTAACTTCAGTTATAATATTAGTGCTTTGATTAGTTTTTTTAAAAATTGATATAGCCGGCTTACCTATATTACCAACACAAAAAGTATCATCATTGGATTTTTCATAAATTTCACTAGTTAATGCAGTAGTAGTAGTTTTTCCATTAGTACCAGTAATTCCTATAAATTTTCCTTTAACTAATCTATAAGCAAGTTCTAATTCCCCTATCACTTCAATTCCTAATCTTTTAGCCTTTTTAATAGGTTCAATATTTAATGGAACTCCTGGCGATATTACAATTAAATCTATAATATCTAAATTAGTAAAGTGTTTACCTAAAACAAATTGATCTATGTGGCTATTTTCATTTACTAAATCTTTCAATTGTTCTTTAGTTTTTAAATCATTCATTATGATATAATTTTTTTTATTTTTCAAAGCATTAGCTACAGCTAATCCTGACCTTGCCATACCAATTATCAGTATTTTTTTATTTTTCAAATCCATAAATATCCTCCTAATTAAACATCATATATATAGCTAACACACTACCTAAAAAAGTATAAAAACTAAATTTTTTAACAATTTCTACTTCTTTAAATCCTAACAATTCATAATGATGATGAATTGGAGTCATTTTGAAAATTCTTTTGTTATATTTTTTAAAAAATAACACTTGAATAATTACTGATAATGATTCAGCAAAATAAATTATTCCAATAAATGGTATGAAAAATTGAAGTTTTAAAATAATTGAAAAAATTGCAACTGCTCCACCTAAAGCTAAAGAACCTACATCACCCATAAAAACTTTAGCTGGCTTTTTATTATAAAACAAAAATGCTATTAATCCACCAATTAAAATTACAATAGAGTTTTGAATTAAAATGTTTTTAAAAATCATTGCAGGTATTAATAAACTAATTAAAACTATTATTGTTACCGATGTAGAAAGTCCATCTAGACCATCTGTCAAATTAACACTATTTGATAAAGCAATTATAAAGAAAATATTAAAAGGAATATATAGTAAACCTAAATTAATTGAATTAACAAAAAATGGAAAATAAACTTTAGCACCTATATATTTATAAGTTAAAATAGATATAATAGTAGCAACTAATATTTGTCCGAATATCTTTTGTTTTGGTTTTATACCTTCATTGGAACCAGTTTTAATAATAAATAAATCATCTATAAAACCTACTGATCCAAGACCATATATTGTTAATATAATCATTATCATATTTATATTTATTTTATGAATAAACAAAAAAATTATAAGGAAAGATATTAAAAATATTAAACCGCCCATAGTAGGTGTACCACTTTTTTCATAATGTGATTTTGGACCTTCTTTTCTAATACTTTGACCAAATTTAAACTCTTTTAATTTTTTTATTAAAACTTTTCCTAAAAAAAGACTTAAACTAAGACTTGCTAAAAAAATAAATATCTTGTTCATTTTTACTCCTTAAAATCTGGTTTAATACCTAAATATCTTAAACTTGATTCTAAAATATCTTTAGCGATTGGACCTGCTACCGTAGATGAAAAATCTCCTTTTTCAGGCTCATCTACAATTACCAATAAAGAAATCTTAGGATCTTCAACAGGAGCAAAAGCAAAAAATGACATTCTTAGTTTATCATCATTATATTTACCATCAACTATCTTTATAGCTGTACCTGTTTTTCCTCCTATCCGAATACCAGGAATATTAGCATGTTTTCCTGATCCATTTAACACAACTGATTCTAACATTAATCTCATTTCATGTGAAGTATCTTTAGAAATTATTTTTCTTTTTACATTACTTTCTGTCTTATCTACTTCACTAGTACTTTCATTTACCACTTTTTTTAAAATTCTAGGTTCAACTAATTTCCCATTATTTATAACACCTGAAAGAACCTGCAAAAGTTTCAAAGGTGTTACTGCAATTCCATGACCATAACTTATAGTCGCTGACTCAACTGGACCAACATTATCTTTATTAGGTATTTTATATTGGTTTATGCCTGGTAATTTAATATTAATTTTATCATTAAGACCAAAAGTCAATAAATTTTTATAAAAATCGTCTAATCCAATTCTTTGAATAATTTTTACAAACACTGGATTACATGAATTTTCTAAAGCTTGTATAAGAGTTTCTTTTTTATGACTTTGTGGATATACCCAGCATTTAAGTCTTGAACCATAAACATCAATATAACCTTTACCGACGTGGTCATCAAATTCACTTTGTGGGCGAACTACCCCTGTTTCTAAACCTATTGCTGCTGTTATAATTTTAAAAGTAGAACCTGGCTCTAAAGTATTAGAAATTATAGGATTCTTCCAAAACTCATTCCATAAATTCACTTTTTGTTTTGAATCCATCTCATTATATGTTTCATTACTTATATTTTCTGGTTTTACTCTAGGATTATTTAAATCAAATTCAGGAGTTGACGCCATTGATAAAATTTCACCACTTTTAACATCCATAACTATAGCAGAAACACTTTTAGCTTCTGTTTTTTCTAAACCTTTTTGAATCGCTTTTTCAGTAAAATGTTGTATTACTTCATCTATCGTTAAATATACATTACTTCCTTGAATTGGCTTAATAACTTTTTTTTCTCCATAAGGAAGTTGTCTTCCAGCACCATCCGTTTTCATCATAACTTTACCATCTTTCCCTTTAAGGGTCTTATCAAAAGCATACTCTATTCCAAATATACCATTTTGATCTATATCAATAGACCCTATAGTTCTAGAAGCAAATGAATTATATGGATAGATTCTAAAAGGATCATCTGTATACCATATTCCTTGAAAAGATTCTTGTTTTAGTTTCTCAATTGTTTTATGACTAACATGTCTTTTAATAGATATACGTCTTCTTTCTGAAGAATACATCTCGTTAAATGTTTCAGGGTTAATCGACAAAATTTTGATTAATTTATCTTTATTAGATTTATCAAAAGTTGTTTTATCTAAATAAACTCTATATCTTAAAACACTATAAGCTAATTTTTCACCATTTCTATCATAAATAGTACCTCTATTAGCAGTTATTTCAAATTCTCTTATTTGACTTTCCAAAGCTTTTTGAGTATAAAAATCATTTTTTAAAACTTGTATATTATAATAATTTACTATTATATATATAAATATTAAAGCAAATAAAAATAATAGTATAAAAATTCTACTTTTCATAATTATATTAGGTTTTTTGTTATTCATTTTTTGTATCCTTAATTTGACTAAAAATATCTAATTTTATGTTTTCAGAATCAATAGAATATTTTTTTGTTTGATTAATATATATTGTTTGAGAATTATTAGGATAATCCATATTCAACTCATTAATAGCTTTTTTTTCAATAATCATTAAGTCTAAATTTTTACTTATATCAGATTCAACTGATTTAATTTTTAATTCTTTATTTTCTATCTCATTTTCGATTTCAGATAACTTAACTTGTTTTTTTGCAATTAAAGAATTTCTATCAATGATTTTATATGCAACTGAAAATATACAAATTAGACATAGTAAATAAGCAAAACCTTTAAATATTCTTTTTGCAAATCTTCTTTGTCTTTTTATTTTTTGTTCTCGCTTTATATATTTCTTTTTATTTTTTAATTCAATTTTAGGATTGTAAGTGTATTTATCAGTCTCTTTTTTCTCCATAAAATCCTTTCTTATAACTTTCTAGCAACTCTAAGTTTTGCACTCCTAGATCTACTATTTTCATCAAGCTCTTTTTCAGAAGGATAAATTGGTTTTTTAGTAATTATTTCTATAACCTTTTTTTCATCACAAGTACAAATTGGCATACCGTCTGGACATGTACAATCATTATATAAATCTTTAAAAGTATGTTTGACTATTCTATCCTCTAGAGAATGAAAAGTGATAATTACTATTTTCCCATCTTTTTTTAATAAACTTACTGCATCTTTAATTGTATCTTTTATAATCCCCAGTTCATTATTTACTTCTATTCTAACAGCTTGAAAAATTCTTTTAGCAGGATGAGAATTACTATATAAAACACTTTTAGGCAAAGAATCTTTAATTATATCTACTAATTGATGAGTAGTTTTAATTTTTTTATCTTTCCTTTTATTAACAATATTTTTAGCAATCCTTTTAGAATGATTTTCTTCTCCATAATCAAAAAATATTTTAACTAATTTTTTATAAGAATATTGATTAATAACTTTCTCAGCAGTTAAACTTTGATTTTGATTCATTCTCATATCAAGTTTACCTTCTTTCATATAAGAAAATCCTCTTTTAGGATTATCTATTTGATAAGAAGAAACTCCTAAATCTAGTAAAAATCCATCTATTTTCTTAATACCTAATTTTTCTAAAATTCTTTTTATATCAGAAAAATTACCATGTACTAATTTGAAATTGTTATTAATTTTTTTTAAAACTTTTTTACTTTCATTTAAAGCTTCTTTATCTCTATCAATTCCAATTAATAGACCATTAGAACCAATTTTTTTTAAAATTTCTTTAGAATGACCAGCACCACCTAAAGTGCCATCTATATATATACCATCTTTTTTTATATCTAAATTATCTATACATTCTTTTAATAAAACAGATTCATGATTAAATTCCATATTATCACCTATATTCCTAACTCTTCCATCTTTTCTGCTATATCATCATAAGAAATATTTTCTGGGTCATTATACTCTTCCCATCGCGTTTTACTCCAAATCTCAATTCTTTGACCTACTCCAATAATAATTACTTCTTTATTTATTTTACAATGATTTATTAAATTATTAGGAATATTAATCCTTCCTTGTTTATCTAAGACACATTCACTAGCTCCAGCAAAAAATTTTCTCACAAAAAACCTAGCTTCCCTTTTAGTAATTGGTAAAGTTTTTAATTTTTTTTCAAAAACTTTCCACTCATCACTAGGAAACAAAAATAAACATCCATCTAAACCTTTTGTTAAATAAAAATATTTAGTAAGATCTTTTCTGAATTTAGCTGGTATATTAACTCTACCTCTAGAGTCAATTTTATGATTGTATTCTCCAATAAACATAAAACCACCCCGTTTGTGGGTTACTTACCCACATTATACCACACATCACCATGCTATGTTAAATTATTATTTCAAAAAAACAAATTATAACAATTTATTCAAAAAAAAATATATAAAATCTATTAAAAATTATAGATTTTATATATATATTTACATTTTTTTCTTTTTCTTATATGGTTTTCTTTTTAAATACCTTTTTTCATTTTTATGCCAATTAACAATACCTAATACTAAACCAAATATGAAAAATACTATTAATTGAAACCATTTTTTCATAAGAAGTGAACTCTCAGGCGGCATTTCAATAAAAAATTTAGCTATAAAAATGAAAAACATATAAATTATTGCTGAAAAAATCCCCCAACTTATCCCACCTTGTATAAGGATATAATTAAAGAAACCTTTTTTTCTCTTTATCTCCCATTGTTTAATAAATTCATCTTCTGATAATTTATATTTAGACATATTACCTCCTTAAATATATTTTATCAGATTTTTTATAAAAATCAATTAAACTGGATAAACAACATTCTCTTCATCTAAAATTGTTTCATCTATTTTATTAATCTGAGCTTCTCTATATTTAAAAAATTCCATTGCAGGTTTAGGGAATAATGTATATGATAATACATCTTCATCTTCCATAATATATTTAGAAATCTCTTTTTTATTTTTTTCAAATACTGGTTCTAATAAATCAGCTGGTCTACAATCAATTTGTTCTTCATCACCAATAATCTTTTTAACAAAATCTTCTTTGATTGGTATTGTAGGTCTACCATATTTCCCTTTAACATAATCTTTTATTTCATTAGGAATCATTTTATATCTTTCACCTAATACCACATTTAAAACTGCTTGTGTTCCAACAATTTGACTTGTAGGAGTAACTAAAGGTGGATAACCTAGCTCTTTTCTTACTTTTGGAACTTCTTTTAATACTTCATCTAATTTATCTATTGCATTTTGCTCTTTTAGTTGTGAGACTAAATTAGATAACATACCACCTGGTATTTGATAAATCAAAGTATTAATATTTACACTTAATACTTCTGGATCTAAAAGACCTGAATCAATAGCATCATTTCTAAACTTTTTAAAATATTCAGCAATTTCATCTAGATATTTTAAATCTAGTCCAGTATCATATTCAGTTTCTTGTAATGACGCAACTAAAGATTCAGTTGGTGGTTGTGACGTTCCTTGTGAAAATGGAGAAATAGCAGTATCTATAATATCTACTCCTGCCTCAATTCCTTTTAAATAAGTCATACTAGCTAACCCACTTGTGCAGTGTGAATGAAGTTCAATAGGAATATTTATTTCTTCTTTTAAAGCATTAACTAATTTTTTAGCCATATATGGCCTTAATAATCCTGCCATATCTTTAATACATAACGAATCTGCTCCAGCTTTTTCAATTTCTTTTGCTAATTCAACATACCTTTTTACAGTATGTACTGGTGAAGTAGTATATGAAATAGACCCTTGTGCATGAGCTCCAGCATCTTTGGCTACTTTAATAGCTAACTTCATATTTCTTACATCATTTAAAGCATCAAAAATCCTAATTATATCTATACCATTTTCAACTGACTTTTCTACAAACTTTTTAACTATATCATCTGGATAATTTCTATATCCTAATATATTTTGTCCTCTAAGAAGCATTTGTAATTTAGTATTCTTTACTTTATCTCTAATTTTTCTCAATCTTTCCCACGGATTTTCTTTTAAAAATCTTAAAGCAGCATCAAAAGTTGCTCCTCCCCACATTTCTAAAGCATAATATCCTGCATTATCTAATTTCTCTATAATTGGTAACATATCATCTGTTTTTAATCTAGTAGCAATAAGAGATTGGTGTGCATCTCTTAAAATTGTTTCAGTAATTTTTATCTTTTTCATATTCTTTCCTCCTCTTTTTTTTAAAGTATATCATCTATAAAAAAAAGTGTACATACAATAAAAAAAGTGGTATCATATAATTAGTTCATAATTTAAACTTTTTATAAAAAAATGCTTAATAATTAAAGGAGGATATATGGATAAAACTGATGTTAAGATTTTAAAGATTTTGCAAAAAGATGGTAGAATCTCTATGAAAAAATTAGGAGAAAGAGTAAACTTGACTTCCCCTGCTGTTTCAGAAAGGGTAAAAAAACTAGAAGATAAAAATATTATTAGAAATTACAAAGCTGTGATAGACCCTGAGAAACTAAATTTAACTCTTATGGCATATATAGGAGTTGCAATGCGCCCTAGTCAATTAAATGCTTTTAAAGAAATGGTAAAAGACGAACCTTCTATTATTGAATGTCATCATATGACTGGAAGTGATAGTATGACTATAAAGGTACTAGCTCAAAATTCTAAAGAATTAGAAAATATTTTAAGTCGAATTCAAAAGCTTGGAACAACTAGAACTTCTATAGTTTTATCTACTCCTTTAAACGATAAAATAATATATCCTAGAGGTGACTTCGATGCTCTTTAAAAAAAAATATTTTTTTATAGTTTTAACTTTTATAATAATATTTTCAACTATATTTTATTTTAATCAAAAAAACAAAGAAAAAACTTTATATTTTTATGCTCACCCAGAGATGCAAAAAATAGTTAATAAATACGAAAAAGAAAATCCAAATATCAATATTAAATTAATTCCTTTAGAATCAGAAAATGATTCTAGACTACAATATATTTTAAGTGAACTTAAAAATGAAAATAAACAAGTAGACATAATAGATACTGACGTTATTTGGACTCATATATTAGCTGAAAATGATTTAATTCATCCACTTGATCATTATTTTTCTAACAAATATTTAGATAGATTTTTATCACCTTCGTTAAAAGCTAATATTATTGACTCAAAATTATATGGAATTCCATATAGAACTGATACTGGAATATTATATTATCGCAAAGACTTATTAAATAAATATAATCAAAAAGTTCCTAAGACATATGAAGAGTTGATTGAAATTTCAAAAGTTATTCAATCAAAAGAAGACATTTATGGCTATGGAGGTTCGTGGAATAACTACGAAGGTCTAACTTGTAATGCTTTAGAAATTTTTTGGTCTTACGGTGGTGAAATTAATTTTGAAAATAATAAAATAATATTTAATAAAAAACAAAATATAAAAGCTTTAAAAACAATGAAAAAGTTAGTTAATCAAAATATTGCTCATCCAGAAATTTTAAATTTTTATAGTGGGGATTTAAGAAAAGAATTTTTAAAAGGAAATTTAGTTTTTATGAGAGATTGGCCAACTGGATGGGAAAAAATACAGGAATCTAGCTTAAAAGAAAACGTAGGTATTACATTCTTACCTTACGGATCTTTAACTGGTGAAAATAAAGGCTCATTAGGCGGATGGCAATTAACAGTGTCTAAAAAAAGTAATTATAAAGATGAAGCTATTGATTTTATAAAATTCTTCGTAAGCTATAATGTAAATAAAGATTTTATAATAAACAAATCTTATTTACCAGTACAAAAAAAACACTTTGATGATAAAGATGTTGTTAAAAAAATGCCTTTTATTAAAAGGAATATAGCTCTATTTTCTAACTCTAAATCTAGACCAACTATTAATAATTATGAAAATTTTAGTAAACTATTTACAAATTATTTAACAGAATATCTTAAAAATAAGATTGATCTCTCAAAATTAATTAAAAAAATGGAAACCATTTCGATAAAATAATAATATAAAATAAAAATGCTTAGTATTTAAACTAAGCATTTTTTATTTGAAATTACTAATCCATTTGTCCTTGTAAAGCTGTAATAGCAACTGTTCCAATAATATCTTGTGCTGAACATCCTCTAGATAAATCATTAATTGGCTTTTTCAATCCTTGAGTAAATGGACCAAAAGCATTAGCTTTTGCTAATCTTTGAACTAATTTATAACCGATATTTCCTGCATCTAAATCAGGGAAAATTAAAACATTTGCTTTGCCAGCAACATCACTATCTGGTGCTTTTTTAGCTCCAACCTCAGGAACTATAGCAGCATCAAGTTGCATTTCACCATCAACTTTTAATTTTGGAGCTAATTTCTTTGTCAATTTAGTAGCTTTAATCATTTTATCTACATCTTCATGCTTTGCACTTTGTCTAGTTGAAAAAGAAAGCATAGATACGATAGGTTCTTCATTTACTAATGATTTAAATGTTTTAGCAGAACTAACAGCTATATGAGATAATTGTTCAGCTGTGGGATTTGGATTTAGTGCAACATCACCAAAAATAAATAATCCATTTGCTCCATAATCACAATTTGGTACTTCCATTAAAAATACTGATGAAACTGTTGAAACTCCTTTTGCAGTTGAAACCACTTGTAAAGCCGGTCTTAAAATATCAGCAGTTGGATTAGCTGCACCAGCAACCATACCATCAGCGTATCCTTCTCTTACTAACATACAACCAAAATATACTGTGTTTTCAAGTAATTCTTTTGCTTGCTTTTTAGTTAATCCTTTCTTTTTTCTTATTTCGACTAACTTATCTACATACTCATCATATTTTTCAAAAGTAGTTTGCTCAATTATTTCAACATTTGATAGATCAAATTCTGATTTCTGATAAATTTCTTCTTTATTTCCCACTAAAATAACATCTGCTAATTTTTGATCAGTTATTTTTTTAGCAGCTTCATGTACTCTTGGATCTAAACTTTCAGGTAATACTATTTTTTGTATATCTTTTTTTGCTTGTTTTTTTACATCTTCTAAAAAATCCATAACCCCTCCTATTTAATACTTTTGTATACATTATACACTTTATTATAAAAAAATAAAAGTATATTTAATAAATATTTGAGGATAATTTTTTTAATTTATCACAATCAATAATCTTAATTTTTCTTCTTTTTTTATTAATTACTCCTGAATTTTCTAAATTTTTTAATTCCCTTTGTAAATGTCTATAACTTACACCTAAAAGATCACTTAAATTCTTATATGACTCTATTTCTAAAAAATAATTAGAATTTTTTAATGAAAAAAGATATGAAGCAAGTCTATTTTTCAAAGGATATCTAAGATGAATAGAACTTACTTTAGAAACTCTAATTAATTTCTCTGAAATTGAGTGATTTATATATTTAACAAATTCAATGTTTTCAGAATAATATTTTTTAATTTTTTTACTAGCAATTCTTAAACAATAAACATCTTTTATTACTTTAATATTGGTACTAAATTTAATTTCATTAAAATTTGAAAGTTCTAAATCACCTATAAGCATTAAAGGATTATATATTCTAAGTAAAAAAGATTTTCCATTTTCTAAAAGAATTGACACTTTGACATTTCCTTTAACTAGAAAATAGAAAAAATCAAAATCCTTTTCCATTTTACATATATATTCATTTTTATCAAAGGATACTAATTCAAGATTATCTTTAATTTTTTTATCTAATATCTCCAAGTCACTTTTAAATTTAGCAATAAAATGTTTTTTTAATTCTTTGTCTTTAATTATTTTCATAATCCACTCCTTTTTTATATTTTAACAAAAATATGACAAATGTCATATTATAAAAAATATATTTTTGATATATTTTAATCAGAGAGGAGATAATATGTATAAAAATTATAGCTTTATCTTAGGAATATTTATTTCTATCATGATTACTTTAAACAGTATTTTATCTAAAAACACAAATATATTTTTAAGCTTAAATATTATTTATTTAGTTGGGTTAATAACTTCTAGTATAATACTTATTAAATTTAAAATGTATAAATTTAATAAAATACCTAAATATCTTTTGACAGGAGGAATTATTGGTGTGTTTTTAGTACTTTTAAATACTTTAACAGTTAATAATATAGGGGTTTCACTAACTATTGCGATAGGTTTATTAGGACAAATTGTAATGTCTTTAATCGTTGATAATTTTGGATTATTTAATCGGAAAGTATTTAAGATGAAAAAAGAAAAAATTCTTAGTCTATTGTTCATATCTATAGGTATATTTATTATGAGCATTTCTTAAAATCAGAAAGGAAAATATGTATTATTTATTAGCTTTTATCGCTGGAACGTTAGTTACAATTTCATTTAATATAAATTCTTTATTAGGTAAATATACAAATATTTATCAAAGTTCTTTTATAAATTATCTAATTGGTTTTATTAGCTCTATTTTTTTAACATTTATTTTTATTAAAAATATTAATTTTTCTATTTCATCAATCCCTATATATTCATTTTTGGGAGGATTTATTGGAGTATTTATTGTAATAGTATCTAATATTATAATACCTGAAATTCCTGCTATACTTTCAACAATAATAATATTTCTAGGACAAATAATCGGAAGTTTATTTATCGATTACTTTATATACAATCTTTTTTCTATCCATAAAATATTAGGAACTATTTTTATTTTAACTGGTTTATTGATAGATATCTATTTTAACAAAAAAAATAAAAAAGCACTTAAAATAAGTGCTTAGATTGGTACTATAAAATACATTGCTAAAAAATGGAAAATACTTCCTCCTAAAACAAATAAATGCCATATCGCATGATTAAATACCAATTTTTTCCAAAGATAAAAAATTGTTCCAATTGAATAAGTTAATCCACCTATTATTAAAAATGTCATAGATAACGAATTCAAATTATTCATAAGTGGTTTTATAGCAAAGATTATTAACCATCCCATTGCTAAATACATTAAAGTAGAGATAATTTTAAATCTTTTTGAAAAAAATATTTTAAAAACTACACCTATTAATGCAATTGACCAAACTAATGTGAAAAGTGTCCAACCTAACTTCCCACCTAAAGTAATCAAAGTTATAGGAGTATAAGAACCAGCTATTAATAAGTAAATAGCCGCATGATCAAATATCTTAAAATAATCTTTAATCTTTCCTTTAGGTACACTATGATACAACGTTGATGCTAAATACAAAATTATTAATGTTGATCCATAAATACTAAAACTTACAATATATAAAGTATTATCATATTTTAATCCTAAGAATATTAAAACGATTAATGCAACAATAGACATACCTAATCCAATACCATGAGATACTGCATTTGAAATTTCTTCATAAAGAAGTAACTTTTTAATTTTTTCTTTTTTCATAATCCACCTCTTTATTTATATCTTATCATTATTTTTTAAAAAATAATAGATACATTTTCAATTTTTCGGATTAATCAAAATAATATAAATAATCAAAATTAAACTCCCTAATATTAAAAACATTTTATCTATTCCAAATTGGTCTGAAATCAAACCTAAAATTGGAGCAACAAATATTACTAAAGATGATTTTATTTGATTAGCTACCGACATTACAGTTGCCCTTTCGGTTTTTTTCATTAAATTACCACATATTTCTACAAATTGAGGTTTTCTTAAATCTTTTGAAACATAAATATAAAAATAAATAAATAAAGTTAAATATATTAATTCATAATTTATAGTAAATGATAAAGTTATTAATAAAATACTTAATAATAAAAAGGTAACTTTAAAAGCTTTTTGTGCACTAATATATTCATTAATTTTATAACTATTTCTAGATACAATTACTGAGCCTATTGAAAAGAAACCATAAGTTACACCTAAATAAATTTTTGTTAAAGTTTCAATATCTCCTTTTAAAGTAAAAATAGAAAATAATAACATAACTATTACAGGTTGAATATAGTCTTTTATCATTGTAAATACACTATTATAAATAGCTGAATTAAAAATAGTATCTTTAAGCTTTAAATTTTCAAATATAGATTTAATTTGTTTTTTTATTAATTCATAAAAAATTCTAATAGATATTTCATCTGTTTCTCTTTTATTAAAATAATCTGGATATGATTTTATCAATAAAAAATCTAATATATAAGGTATAATAGAAAAAATAAATATTGTCTTATAATGTTCAATATTTAAAACAATGATAATTGAAGCAAAAGAAGAAATTGAACTTCCTATTTTAGAATAAGACCTTGTAAAACCATAAACTCTACTTTTTAAATGATATAAATCTTTTTTTTCTAAAAATTCATATATCATTGATTTATGAGTTCCTGATCTAAATGCTTCACCTAAACCAAAAAATATCATTGCTATTATCATAAACCAAAAATGTGTATCTACAAAAAACATAATAAAAGATATAATATAAAAAATAAAACACATCATTAATTCATTTTTTTTACCATAATAATCAGCAATAACTCCTGATGGTACTTCAAAGATATAAATAACCGCTTCTCTTATAGAAAACAATAAACCAATTTGAAAAAATGATAAACTGTTTTCTATAAAATATATTAATAAATATGGCTCAAAAAATCTTAAATTTTTAAAAAAACCATAAAAAGCAAATTTTCTTACTTGTTTTGTTTTTAAAATCTCCATGTATCTTTCCTTTCTTTTTAATTAAGATAATTAATAGTATATTTAGATATTAAATCTACATATCCATCTTCTGATATTACAACAGCTAAACAATCTGAGTATCCTTCATTTCTATTAACAGTTTCTACATATCTAATTGCTGAATTATATCTTGCTCCTCTTGAAGTATCTCCTTTAGAAGAAGCCATGCCATCTAATATAACTCCTATACCATGACAATAACACTTTGTATCAATTAATACTGCTCCATCAATCGCTGTAATTTCTTTGATAATTTCTGCATTTAATTTTTTAGGTCTTACTCTAAAACATTGACTTTTCAATCTTATAGTTTCGCTTCTAGCATTAGGAGAAATAACTAACATAGTACCGTGTTTTTGCTTAGTAGCTCCTAATAAAACAGAGTATAACTTAGTTATATTTTTAATAGACATATCATCAAATAGTTCATTTATTCTTTTTTTAAAAACACTATATGTTACTTTGTTAGTTGGTAATTTTATTTTTTCATAATCAACTTCTAAAAGTTTTTTATCATTATAAAAAAATTCCCATTCATATATTCCCTTAAATTTAAATCTAAATAAATCATCTTGGTATTCTTTATTAGATAACCTTCCAATTCCATATATAAATTTGCCATCTGATAGTAAAGAAATATTTTTATGACTTATTTCTAATAATTTTCTTATTAATCTTTTATTTTTTAAAGTCACTTTACTTTTAAGTAACATTATTTTTTCAATATTCGAATGTTTATTTTCTAAATACTTTTCATCAATTACTATTATTTCTCCTTTTGATACATTACTTTCATAATATAAAGACGAAATATTGTTAATTTGATTAAATATATTAGTTAATACACTCCTATTTAAAGAAGTATTAATAAATCTAATTGCTCCTCGTCTAATTGTTTCTTTAAAATCAATTTTCACAAAATCTTTATTAGTCTTTAATAATTCAATATTATTATTAATATCTCTAATAACTTGATCAAATGCCGCTTCTATAAATGATAAATATTTATAACCTTGTAAAAAATTATATTGTTTATAAATAGCTTGTTTTAAAGTTATTCTTATAGTAATAATTTTTTTGTTTAATATAATAGGTTTAGAATATATAATTATCCTATTTAAATTTTTATTATGTTTTTTAAAAACTTGCTTTATTATTTTCTTATAGATATTTTTATTTATTAATTCATTTAGCGAAATATTATAATTAAAATCTTTTTTTACATTCATAGGATGATAATTAGGTAATAAAGAATATTGAATTTTATTATTATTTTTTTTTAAAATTACAATCTGTATTTTTGGACTTAATTCTTTATCTAAGAAACTAACAATCCCATTTAAATATAATCTTAAAAATCTCATATATTTTTTTAATTTATTAATATCTTTCATATTTTCTCCCCACTTAGATAAATATCTATATTTTTAATTCTTTAATATATATAATTATTTTACCCAAAATATTTAATATTAAATATTTTTATGTTATATTATTATTAAAGGAGTAAGTTTATGTATCCAAATTATATAAAAAAAATTATTAATATATTTTATAAAAATAACTTTAAAGCATATGTTGTAGGTGGAGCAGTTAGAGATTATCTTCTAAATATTACTCCTAAAGACTATGACTTATGTACAAATGCTAGACCAAATCAAATTATTAATTTATTTTCATCTCAATATAAGCTTATTACATCATTTAAAAAATATGGTACTATCACTATTATTGATAATAACAATTTTATTGAAGTTACCACGTTTCGGACTGAAAAAAAATATAAAAATAATAGAAAACCTTCTAAAGTACTTTTTACTAAAAATTTAAAATCAGATTTAAGTAGAAGAGATTTTACAATTAATGCAATTGCCTATAACCATATTGAAGGTATAATTGACCCTTTTGATGGATATAGTGATTTAAAAAACAAAATAATCACAACTATTAAATCTCCAGAAAAAATTATTTCTCAAGATGCATTAAGAATATTAAGAGCAATACGCTTTAGTCTTAAATATAATTTAGTTATTGAAAAAAAGACTAAAGAAGCAATAAATAATAATATGAAATTATTAAATAAATTAAGTCACGAAAGAATAACTGAAGAAATAATTAAAATGATTAAATTATCTGATTTTTATAAATCATTAAGAAAATTAAAAGATTTTCAAATATTTAATTATCTAAAAATATCTAATAAAACAAAAAATATATCTAAAAATATTAATAAAATCCCAAATACAAAAATATTTAGATTATTAAGTTTAATCGAAGTTTTTAATATTAATGATATTTATTTTTTTAAATTAGAAAAAAAAGATTATAAAAAGATAAAAATAAACTTATCTTATTTAGACAAAAAAATTAATACTTTTAACAAATATAAAATAAAAATATTGACTAAAAATATTGGCAAAAATCAAATCTATAATTTTCTTAAAACGTATGAAATCTTAAATAATATAACAATTAAAGAAGAAATAAAAAATATAATAAAAAATATAATCGAAAAAAATTTAGCTATTAAAAAAACTGATTTAGATATAGATGGTAATGATTTAATAAACATAGGTATAAAACCTGGAAAACAAATTGGAGTAATTTTACAAAAAATTTATTATGAAGTTTTAAATGAAAACTTAAATAATAAGAAAAAAGATATTTTAAAATTTATAAATAAAATTAATAAGTAATATCAAAATCCTTTTTATTACAATTATATTCTTTTTTCTCAATTTTTTCTATATCCATTACTCCATTTCCTTTTTTTATTTCTTTCAAAAAAGATTTTATATTTTTAGATTCATCATTAATTATTAATTCAACAGTACCATTAGCTAAATTCTTTACACTTCCACCTATATTATACTTTAATGCTTTTTTATAAGTAAAATATCTAAATCCTACACCTTGAACTTTACCATGGTAAATAATCTTCATACAATCCCTCCTTATTAATAATTATAACAAATTTTTAAAAAAGTTAAATAGTTTTTTAAAATAATCCTTAGTAAAATACTAATAATTAAATTTTTTTGTTGACATTTTATTAAAAAATGATAAATTAGTAATATACAAAATGTTTAGGAGGTGTTAAGTGTATTTAAAAACTGATAATGAAACATGCGCTGAAATTAAAAAGATTATAGAAAAAAACTCTGATAAACCTGATAATATTAGAGTATTTATCGCAGGTATGGGATGTGGTGGTCCTTCTTTAGGTCTAGGATTAGATGAAAAAAAAGAAGACGACATTGAAGAAAAACATTTTGATATTAATTTTATACTAGAAAAATCAGTATATGATAAGCTAGGTGAAATTAAAATCACTTATCAAAATAATGGATATAAAGTAGTTCCAGCTAATCAACCAGAATCTGCTTGTAACTCTTGTTCAGGATGCTAAAACTAAATAAGCAAAACATTTAATTAAGTGTTTTGCTTTATTATAAATAAATTTTAAAATATTTAAGGAGGAAATTTAATGTATTTAGAAACTGATAAAAGTACATGTGAAGAAATTCAAAAAATTATTGATCAACAATCAGACAAACCTGGTAATGTAAGAATATTTATTGCAGGTATGGGTTGAGGCGGCCCATCATTAGGTCTAGGTTTAGACGAGAAAAAAGAAGACGATATTGTTGAAGAACATTTTGATGTAACTTTTGTAATGGAAGAAGATATTTATGAACAACTTGGTGAAATTAGTGTTAAACATCAAGGAAATGGTTATATGGTAGTACCAAAAGAAGAAGCTAATGATAGTGCTTGTGGTTCATGCTCAGGATGTTAATTAAATATTTTCAAATACCCTTATTAATTTAAGGGTATTTTTTTAATAAAACAAATAACCTTTTCACAAAAACAGGAAATGTTTTCCACTTTACATATTTATCTTTTCAAGTATAATAAAATTACAAATTAGAAATGAAAGGAGAAAATATGTAACAAATTTAATTAAAAAAATAACCACTACTGATAATAAAGTTTTAACTAATGCTGAAAAATTAGAAAAATATTATAAATTGACGAGATATTAAGGAGAAAAAATGAATACTTACTTTAAATGATATAAAGGACTTATCTTAAATATTAGATAGTCCTTTATATTTTTTTATTATTGAATTTATTTCTCCACCTATTATTAAAATCATACTACTAAAGTATAACCAAAACATTAATATAATAAAGGTTGCTAAAGATCCATATAAAACTTTGAAATTGAAAAAGTTTTTAATTAGTATTGAAAAAATGTATGATAATCCTGTCCACCCTAGAATTGAAAAGGCAACTCCATAAATAACTTCATTAAAATGTAATTTTATATTAGGCATATACTTATAAATGATACTCATAAGAAAAACCATCATAATCGGTAAAATAGTAATTTTAATAATATTAAACAATCTATATATTTCCCAATTAATTTCTATATATTGATTAAAAAAATTATAAACCTCTAATCCAATATTTGGAATAGTTAAAAATATTATTATACCCAAAACAAAAATAATAGTATATACTATATCTAGTAACTTAACTATTAAAAAATTCTTAGTTTCCTTAACTTCATATGCTTTATTCAATGAAACAATTAGAGCTCTTATCCCCTTAGATGCTGACCAAAGTGTTCCTATAATAGAAAAAGAAATGATTTTTAAATCTGTTATTAAAATATATTCCTCTATAAATGAAAATACTAATGAATGTACTTCTTTAGGAAATATCTTTTTTAATAAAAGAATCAAAGTCTCAGAATTAATTGATAAATGTCCTATTAATGTAAATATAAAAATAAAAAATGGAAAAATTGATAAAATCATAAAAAAAGCCATTTGGGCACTATATGCATTAATTTCATGAATTTGAAAACGTTTAATAATTTTTTTTATTATATAAATCACTTTGGAATATATTTTTTTTATATTCATAATTTTCCTCTCTTTCTACTCTATAATATTATTATACATTAAATAGCTAAATATATTAAGAAAGTATTAATTCTTTTATCAATGATTGCTTTTATATCAAGATATATTATAATTAACTGTAGGAGGTTTTAAAATGAAAAAAAGTAATAAATCGTTTATATTATTAATTATAATAGCTGTTTTAATATACGGTGGTTTTAACAGTTATTACATCTTAGAAAGTGCTGAACAAGCAGTTATTGAAAGATTCGGAGAACAAGTAAAGATTGTAAATGACGCTGGGATTAATTTTAAACTCCCTTTTGTTGATAAACATTATATCGTTAGAACTAATGAAGTAAGAAGAATGTCATATGGATTTATAACTGAATCCGAAGCAACTACTAAAGAAGCTGCAACATACAAAAATATTCCAAGTGAGAGTATTGCTTTAACCAAAGGTTCATATTTAGTTAATATTGGTGCAATCATTCAATATAGAATAACTAATGCGAGCGATTATATTTATAATGTTGATGATCCAATAAAAACACTTAGATTAGCTTTTGAATCAGTAGTAAGAAGAAATCTACAAAACAAAGAATTAAATGATGCTTTAGTAAATAAAGATACTATTGCAACTGAAATAACACCTGATTTAATAAAAAAACTTAATGATTATGAAGCAGGTATAACAATTGTTGATATTAAATTTACAGATGTTTTAGTACCTAAAGAAGTACAATTTTCATATGATGATGTAAATAATGCTAAAAATGAAAAAACTGAATATCTATCAAAAGCTCAGAAATACCAAAATGACAAAATTCCACAAGCAAGAGCAAAAGCTTTTGAAATAATTGCACAAGCTAAGGGATATAAGGCTAATACTTTAGGACAAGCAAAAGGTGATATAGCAAAATTTAACCAAGTAGTAAAAAAATATAGAAATTCTAAAGAAATAACAAGAACTCGTATGTATTTAAATACTATGCAAGAAATATTACAAAAAACACCTAATAAGTATATTATTGATTTAAGTAATGATGAAAGTGGAGATACTATCAAATATTTACCTTTAAATCCTGAATCAATAAACAAGGGAGGTAAATAATTATGAAATTTAAAGATAATAAAGAACAATTTGAAGATGTTAATGAAAAAGCTCAAAACGCTAAAAAAATATTTAAGAAAAATTCTAAAAACATTGTGTTTTTATTAATTTTAATTGCTGTATTACTTTTTGGTAAATCATTTGTTTATACTGTAAGTGAAAAAGAAGTAGCTACTGTTTCAGTATTCGGTGATATTAAAAAAGTAATTGTAGATACGGAAAATGACCTAGCAGTTGAACAAAACAAACTAGATGATAGTTTCAAAGATATTGAAATAATAAATGATAAAGGTTTATTTTTCAAGATTCCTTTTATAACTACTGTAGAAAAAAATACTTCGAAATTATTAACTTATAAATCAAATACTGCTAATATTGTAACTAATGATAAAATAAAGTATAAAGTAGGTTTATATGCTCAATGGGAAATTTCACATCCTGCTTTCTTTAAAACGTCTTTAGGAACAGTTAATAACGCAAATGCTATAATCGATGAGGTAGTTTATGCAGTTATAATTGAAAAAATAAATGATTTAACAAGTGATGTCTTTTTAACTGATAAAGAAACTGTATATGAAGAATTAGACAAATCACAAAAGATTCTTAATGAAGAACTTCAAGAAAAAGGTATAGTTTTAAAAGATATTGATATTTATAGAACTATTTTACCTGATTCAAATATTGAATCTACACATCAAAAAATGATTGCTGAAAGACAAGCAACAGCTCAAAAAATAAGATCAGAAGGAAAAGAAGAATATAGGACTGCTGTAGCAGAAACTGATCGAAAAGTTAAAGAAATTGAAGCTGGAGCTATTGAAGAAGCAGAAAATATTAAAGGTGAAGCTGATGCAAAAGCATTAGAAATTTATGCTGATGCCTATTCACAAGATAAAGAATTCTATGAATTTTATAAATCACTAGATACTTATAAAAATTCATTTGACAAAGATACAACTATTTATTTAGATAAAAGCAACCCATTTTTAAAATATTTCAATAATAATTAAAAAAATATCCCTTTAGAAAAACTAAAGGGATTTTTTAATGTTTATTTTTTTATTTCTTTTATAATTTTTTTAAACTGATTTGGATAAATAGATTGAAGACCATCACTTAAAGCATTTTCAGGATCAAAATGTACTTCTACTATCAATCCATCTGCTCCACAAGCCATACCAGCTTTTGACATAGGAAGTACTAACTCTCTTCTTCCAGTACCATGACTTGGATCAAAAATCACTGGTAGACCAGTTTCTTTTTTCATTATAGGAATAGAAGCTAAATCTAATGTATTTCTTGTATAAGAATCAAAAGTCCTTATTCCTCTTTCACATAAAATAATATTTTTATTACCAAATTCAGCTAAATATTCAGCAGCTAATATCCACTCATAAATTGTTGAACTCATCCCTCTTTTTAACAAAACAGGTTTATCTATCTTGCCTAATGCCTTTAAAAGCTCGTAGTTATTCATATTTCTAGATCCTACCTGATATACATCTACATATTTATCAAACAATTTTATATTCCTAGGATCCGTAATTTCTGTAACTACTGGTAATCCAGTGATTTCATTTGCATACTTCAAATATTTAAGACCTCTTTCTTTTAAGCCTTGAAAAGAATAAGGACTAGTCCTAGGTTTATAAGCTCCTCCTCTTAAAGCATTAGCACCGCTTTTTTTTACTGATTTTGCAATTTTTATAATTTGCTCTTTAGATTCTACAGCACAAGGTCCTGCAATAATCAAAGGATTTTCTTGATTTATAATTTTACCATTAATTTTTACATCTATTTTTTGACCTGTTAAAATCTTTTTATCATCCATTATCTATCAGCCTCACTGTCTCTATGTCAATTTGTTTTAAAGCATCATCAATATTTATATTGTCAATTGTAATATTAGGTGCTATTTCTCTTAATGGTACTAAAACAAAGGCTCTTTTTAACATTTCTTTATGAGGAATAATCAATTTTTCACTATTAATCTTTAAATTATCGTATAGTAAAATATCAACATCTATTATTCTAGGTCCCCAATGTATTTTTCTTTTTCTTTTAAGTTTTTCTTCTACTAAATGACAAACCTCTAATAACTCCAAAGGCTTTAATTTAGTTTTTATCTTTATTACTGTATTTAAAAAATCACTTTGATCTTTATAACCATAAGGTTTAGTTTTATAAAAACTAGATTTTTCTAAAATTTCTATATCATTTTTTTCTAAAATTTTATAGGCTTTTAAAATATTATCTTTTAAATTACCAATATTACTTCCTAAAGATAAATATGCTTTATTCATCTCTTTTCCTCTCTAAACAAATAGAAAAATAATCAAAGCTTCCTTTTACAGGAGCTTGGGGCTTTTTTATCTCAATCTTAATTTTTTTTACTTTTCCAAACTCAGAAAATATTTTATCAATTATTTCTTTTCCAGCTTTTTCAATTAAATTATATTTTTTGTTTTCCATTATTTTTTTTACAACTTCATAAACTTCAGCATAACTTACTGTATCATTTACATCATCACTTTTACCAGCTTGGTCTAGAGGTAATTTCAATTCAATATCTAAAATGAATTTTTGTCCTAATTGATTTTCTTCTGACAAAACACCAATATATCCATAAAAATTTAAGCCTTTTAATTTTATAATATCCATTTATTACTCATCCTTTGCTTTTATATCATCATAAATATTTACATCCATATGTGGATATGGGAACTCAATGCCTTTTGCATCAAATGTTTCTTTTAGACTTTCATTAAAATCAAAATAAACATCCCAATAATTTTCACTTTTTGCCCAAAATCTTACATAAAAATTAATTGAACTATCTCCTAATTCACCTAATCTTACAAACGGTTTAGGATCTTGTAAAATTTTATCATTTTCATCAGCCATTTTGTTAATAGTTTCTTTCACTTCTTTTATATCAGAATCATAATCTACACCAACTACAAAATCAACTCTTCTTTTATCTTTTTTAGAATAATTAATTAAGCTATTACTAGTCAAACTACTATTTGGAAGTACTACTAACTTATTATCTGGTGTTCTTAAATTTGTATAAAAAATACTAATATTTTCTACAGTACCTTTATAACCTGCCACTTCAATAAAATCATCTTTTTGAAATGGTCTTAATAAAATTAATAAAACTCCACCTGCAAAATTAGAAAGTGCACCTTGAAAAGCTAAACCTATAGCAAAACCTACAGCTCCTATAATTGCAACAAATGAAGTTACTTCAACACCCATATAAGAAATGACTGTAAGTACAACTAAAGTTTTGAATGCTATATTTATAAATGGTTTTATAAAATCTTTTAAAGTTTTGTCTATAGATTTTTTATTTAATACTTTTTCAATTCTTTGACTTAAGAAATTTGAAATTTTAAATCCTACAAATAAAATTACTAAACCAATTATTACCTTCATACTATACATCATAATTAAATTCTTTATAGCTAATAGGCTTAAATTAGGCATTTAATCATCTCCTTTATTCATTATACTTTTATATATATTGACATCCATATGTGGAAATGGAAATTCAATATTTTTCCTATTAAACACTCTCTTAATATCTTCTCTTAATCGATATCTAGCAAGTAAAAAATCAGTCGTTTTTACATATACTTTAATATCAAAATTAATAGAACTACTTGCAAAGTCAGCTAAGCCAATAATTGGTTCTGGTTCAGCTAATAACATTTCATTACTTTGAACTATTTCTCTAATAATTTCTTTGACATAATCAACATCAGTACCATAAGCTACTCCAACAGTAACTTCTATTCTTCTAGTATCGTTATTTGAATAGTTAGTTAATGTATTATTTATAATCATACTATTAGGTACTACTACTAATTTATTATCTAAGGTCATAAGTTTTGTATAAAATATACCAATTGAATCTACTTTTCCTAAATTATTATTCACATCAATTAAATCATCAATTTTAAATGGTCTTAATATAATTATTAATACCCCACCAGCAAAATTTTGAAATGAGCCTTGTAAAGCTAAACCTATAGCAAAGGACATTGCACCTAAAACTGCTACAAAAGATGTAGTAGGTATGCCTATATAAGTTGCTAAAGAAATAACTAAAATTACTTTAAAAGCAATCTTACCAATGTTTACACTAAAATCTGTTATAGTTTTATCTATAGTTTTTCCTTTTAATCGTCTTTCAATTCTTCTGAATAAAAAATTCACTAATTTAAAACCTATCCACAAACCAAATAATGCAAATAATATGCGTAAACTATTTGATATCAAGTAACTCATTATATTTTCATAAGTAATATTAGAAAAATCCATTATTTTCTCTTTTCATAATTTTATCAGTAACAGTCAAAGCTCGTTTATGTTCTAAAACATCATGTACTCTAATAATATCATATCCTTTAATTGCTCCGATAATATTTGTTGCTAAAGTTCCTTCTAATCGTTGATTAGTATCTAGATCTAAAATTTTACCAATAAACGACTTTCTAGAAGTTCCTAATAAAAGCGGACAACCTAAATCGTTTAATTCTTCTAATCTTGACATTACTTCAATACTTTCTTCAGCTTTTTTACCAAAACCTATTCCTGGATCTAAAATTATCTTCTCTTTAGATAGTCCTTCACTTTTCGCAATATCAAAAGTTACTTTAAAAAAGTCTTTTATTTCTTTCATTATGTCTTTTTCATATTTAATATCTCTTAAATTGTGCTTAGTAGGGCTTTTCTTTTGCTTATTATGCATTGCAATTCCTAAAGCATCATGTTTAGCTATATGCTTAGCAATCTCAGGCTCTCTTTGAAATCCCCAAACATCATTGATAATATTTGCTCCATTTTCTAAAGCTTTTTTAGCTACCTTTGCTTTAGAAGTATCTACAGATATTAAAACATCTAGTTTATCTCTTAATAGTTTTAAAATGGGTATAACACGCCCTAGTTCTTCCTCTACAGATATTTTAGGGGCCCCAGGCCTAGTAGACTCTCCGCCAATATCTATTATGTCAGCGCCTTCTTTTATCATTTTTTTTGCATGTTTTAATGCCGAAGAAGATTCATTAAATTTTCCACCATCAGAAAATGAATCAGGTGTAACATTTAAAATTCCCATAATTAATGTTTTTTTTCCTAAAGTTAATTTTTTACCATTACACTTAATTTCCATAACCCCTCCATTATTTATTATTTATTAAGCTCATAACTTCGGCTCTTGATTTTGATTCACTTTTAAAAATTCCTCTAACCGCTGATGTAACTGTTTTACTACCTGGTTTTTTAACACCACGCATTGACATACATAAATGCTCTGCTTCAATAACAACAATTACTCCTTGTGGATTTATTGTATCATCTATACTATTTGCAACTTTTGAAGTTATTCTTTCTTGTAATTGAGGTCGCTTTGCATAATCTTTAACTACTCTAGCTAATTTTGATAAACCTACAACATTACCATCATTAGGAATATAAGCTACATGAGCTTTACCTATAAATGGTAAAAAATGATGTTCACACATAGAATAAAAAGGTATATCTTTTACTAAAACCAACTCGTCGTGCTTTTCTTCACTAAATGTAACTTCCATATGCTTTTTAGGATCTTTTTTTAAACCAGCAAATACTTCTTCATACATTCTTGCAACTCTAGCTGGAGTATCTTGTAAACCTTCTCTATCTGGGTCTTCTCCTATAGCTAAAATTATTTCTCTAAAAGCATCTTCTATTCTTTTTTTATCCATATTAAATCTCCTTTTTTATTAGTTTTCTTAAAATTTTTGATTTTTCAAAATTAGTTGAATAATAATTTAAACTATCTATATTATAAACAGGCATAACTTCCATTAAAGAATTAGTTAAAAATATCTCATCTGCATTAGATAAAAAATCTTTTGAAATATTTGCTTTTAAAACATCTATAGATGGCAAATCTATTAATTTTTGTCTTATAATTCCATTTAACAAACCATTAGATAAACTTGGAGTATATATTTTATTATCTTTTACAACAAATATATTGGAAATTGAACCTTCTGCTAAAAATCCTTTTTCATTAAAAAATATCACTTCATTAAATCCATCTTTTTTTGCTTTTTTCAATTCAAAAATATTTTCTAAATAATTAATTGTTTTAAATTTCACTAATTTGGATGTTGAGTTTCTTAAAACTTCACTAATTTTAACATTAAATCCTTTTTTATACATTTGGTAATTATATTTACTTTTTTGCATTAAAATAATCAAATCACTAATATTTTTTTTCTTTATTACAACTATTTTTAAAGCACCATCAAATAAATTTTTATTTATCAATTTTTTTACAAACTCTTTAATTTTCTTATCAGAATATAAACTAATAATACCTAATTTATTTAATCCATTCCTTAGTCTATCAAGATGACTTTGCAAAAATATTGGCTTATTATTTTTTACTTTAATAGTTTCAAATAAACCATATCCATACATTGCACCATCTGATAAAGGATTTATCATTGCTTTTTCATTTTTTTTAAGTAATTTACCATTAAAAATATAATACATTAATTTCTCCTAAACACTTAAAGCTTCAATCAATGCTTTAGCTTTATCTAAAGATTCTTGATATTCATCATAAGGATTTGAATCCCAAACTATTCCACCACCAACTTGAAAATATACCTTTTTATCTTTAACTAACATAGTTCTAATAACTATATTTAAATCCATATCTCCATTAAAGTCTATATATCCAATACTACCAGTATATAAATTTCTAGTTGTAGGTTCTAATTCATCAATAATTTCCATAGCTCTTATTTTAGGAGCACCTGTAATAGAACCTCCTGGAAAACAAGCCTTTAAAACATCTACACAATTATACTCTTTATCCAATTCACACTGTATAGTAGATACTAGATGAAATACTGTTGGATATTTTTCAATAGCAAATAATTCTTTTACATCTACTGTAGAAGTTTTTGCAACTTTCGAAAAATCATTTCTTTCTAAATCTACTATCATTAAAAGTTCTGATCTATCTTTTTTACTATTTCTTAATTCATTTTTTAATAATTCATCTTCTTTTTTATTTTCACCTCTAGGTCTAGTACCTTTTATAGGTCTAGTTTCCAAAATATTTTCTTTAAGTTTGATAAACCTTTCTGGTGAAGAAGATAAAACTTGATAATTATTAAAATCCATATAAGCTGCAAATGGTGCTGGATTAATTTTTCTTAATTTTGCATACAAATTAATAGGATCTTGAGTCAAATCAGTTTCAAATCTTTGAGTCATATTAACTTGATATATATCTCCATTCTTAATATAATCTTTAATCTTTTTTATAGATTCTAAATATTCATCTTTAGTCATATTTGCTTTTAAATTTGGATTTTTAGGTGATTTTTTCACCTTAAAATCATCTTTGTTTTCATCTAAAATATTTTTTTTGATTTTTTCTATTCTTTTATTACCTTTACCATCAATATTTGCATCTGTTAAAAAAACTTTCCTTTTTTTATGATCAAATACAATTGCTCCATGATAAAAACCTAAATTAATATCTTCAAGTTTAATATCATCTTTTGCACTTTTAGGCAAATCTTCTATTTCATGACATAAATCATATGAAAAGTGTCCAACGATTCCACCAATAAATGGTAAGTCTGTTTTATAAGACTGCTTATACTTATTATACTCTTTATTTAATAATTCAAACACATTAATGTTTTTTTTATTACTATCAATATAAACTTTTCCATTTTTAGATTTTATTTTTAAAAAAGGATCAAAAGTTATTATTGAATATTCACCTAATTTTTCGTAATTTTTACAACTATCTAAAAAAACTAAATAATCTTTTGATTTGAATTTTAAAAATATTTCAAATGGTTTAAAATCAACATTTATTTCTTTAATTATCATTTTTATCACTCATTTCTAAAAAATTTTTTAACATTTCCAAACCGTTTTCTGTTAATATTGCTTCAGGATGAAATTGTAATCCTGAAATCAAATATTTAGTATGTCTTATTCCCATTATTTCTCCTTTATCAGTTTGAGCAGTAACTTTAAATTCATTTGGTAAACTAGATTTATCAACAATTAACGAATGATATCTAGTAACTTTTATTGGGTTTTTTAGATCTTTAAAAATCCCTTTATTATCATGGGTTATTTTATAAACTTTTCCATGAACTGGAAATTCTGCTTTTATAATCTTACCGCCAAAAACATCTGCAATAGTTTGGTGACCTAAACATATTCCTAAAATAGGAAATTTACCTTTAAGTTTTTTTATAATTTCTTTTGAAATACCTGCTTCATTTGGAGTACAAGGTCCTGGTGATATTACAATCATATCCGGTTTTAAATCTTTTATCTTATCAATTGTTATATCATCATTTCTATAAACTTTAACTTCTCTTTTTAACATTTTTAAATACTCTACTAAATTATAAGTAAATGAATCATAATTATCTATCATTAAAATCATTTTTTTATCCCCCTTATAAATTTAATTCTATAGTTTTTAAATTTATTTTTCAAGCTATTAGGTAATTGTTTATAATTTTGTTATAATCAATTTTATTTTAACTTTTTTAATGATATAATTATATCATAATTTAACTTTAAATGATATTGAGGTGTTAATTTATGAAAGTCGGTTTTACTTTTGAAGAGAAAATTTTAAAAGAGATTACTTTAGAAAAATATATTACTTTTATAAAAAAACAAAATGTTGATTTTATAGAGTTTGCAGTAGATCTAAAAAATTATTCTTTTGAATTTTATAAAAAAATTTTTGAAAAAATTAAAATAAAAAAGCATTTTCATCTACCTCATTTTGCAGATGAAAATTTAGATATAACTAATTATTCTAATGATAATTTTAAAAAAATTTCTAATTATTATGATATTTTAGCTAAATTAAATAAAAATGAAAATACTAATATGATTTTTCATGGCGCAACTTATAAGAATAATAAAAAACAAGCTTTTAAAAAAACTTATGAATTTATAAATAAAAGCATTAATTATATAAATAAAAATAATCTAAACATTAATCTATCCATTGAAACTTTAGACTGCACTTATAAAAATGTTATTGGTAACCAAATAAAAGATATAAAAAAACTTTCTGATGAATTTGATAAATTAAACATTTGTATCGACCTTATCCATTTATTTTATTCAAACCAAAAAAAAATAAAAAAACTATCTGATAGTTTTTTTAAAAAAGTTAATCATTATCATATTCATGGATTTAAAAATAATAAGAAACATATACCAATTAATGATAAAGATTCAATCAAAAAAATTATAAAAAATCATCCTATCAAAAATACACCTATTACTATTGAATTATTAATATGCGATAATTATTTGAAAAATTTAAAAAAAGATATAACTTTTTTAAAAACTAATTTAAAAAACTAAGTTGCTGATATGTGTTTTGACTGATATTTGAATAAGTTATACCTATTAATCGAACACTTTTTTTAATATCTATTGACTCAAAAATTCTTTTTAAAGCTTTATTATAATCTTTTTTATTATATAAATGATGATCAAATGTCTTACTTCTAGTAATTGTATTAAAATCATAATATTTTACTTTAATAATAATCGTTTTAGCTACTTGATCTTTTTGTTTTAATCTTTGAAAAACTTGATCATTCATTTCATATAATTTTTCTAAAAGTATTTTTTTATTAAATGTATCTTTTTTTAAAGTAATCTCTGTACCAATAGACTTATGTTTAATCTCTTCATCAAACTTTCGATTATCAATACCACGAATCCGTTCATATAGATCTTTTCCAAAATTACCAAGAATAGATACTAAATTATCCTCAGAGTATTTTAATAAATCTTTTACAGTAAAAATACCTCTATCATTTAATAAAGCTTTAGATTTTTTACCAATACCATGAATCTCATCAACTTCTAAAGGTAATAAAATATCTGGTATCATTTCTTTAGTTATAACCTTTATACCATCAGGTTTATTCCAATCGCTCGCTAATTTTGCTAAAAACTTATTATAAGATATTCCTACCGAAAGAGTAATCCCATATTTTTTCTTAACTTCATTTTTAATATATTTAGCAATGTAACGTGGCGATTGATATAACCCAGTTACATCTATGTAAGCTTCATCTATAGACACTTTTTTTACTTTTTCAGTAACAGAATAAAAAATATCAAATATTTCATCAGATACATCTTTATATCTTTTTTTTCTGTTTTTTAAATAAACACCTTCTGGACATAAAGACTTTGCTTTAAATATAGGCATGGCAGAGTGTATTCCAAATTCTCTTGCTTTATAATTACAAGTAGAAACAACACTTCTATCACTATTTCCACCAACTATTACTGGTTTATTTTTTAAACTTGGATTATCCATCTCCTCTACTGAAGCAAAGAAAGCATCTAAGTCTAGATGTAATATCTTTTTCATAAATACTCCTTAATATGAATTTATATCAACTTCGCTATTTTTTTGTCCTTTAATTTCAACTAATAATTTATTGGGTAAGCAAACCAAAATATCATTAACTTTTGTTATTTCACCATCTTTAATACACGTTTGATTTTTACAATCACTTTTTATAATTCTAACTTTTGAATCTTTTATCAAAACATCATTAAAACCATGTTTTGTTTGTAAATGAATTTTTCTTTCTTTTTCTACCGGCAAATCAATTTTATATTTTAATTCATTATCTACACTTATTTCTATATATTTTTTATCATAACTTTGATCCTTTTTTAAAAACACAAAACTTATTGATACACTTAAAACTAAATAAAATATTATTAAAAAAATATCTCCTTTTTTCATATATCTCCTCACTATTATTCAATCTAGATTAATTTTATCATATCGCAAACGTATATTCAATAAAGATAATAAACTATCTATTTACTTTTATATAGTTTTCTTATAAAATGAATTTAGGAGGTTATTATGAAAATTGAAAAAATAAAAAGTTTATTGCAAAATAGAAAAAAAGAAAATATATTTGAAGAATTTTCTGTTTTAATACCTTTGATTAAAGTTAACAATAAAACTCATTTATTATTTGAACAAAGATCTTATCACTTAAACTCTCAACCTGGCGATATATGTTTTCCAGGTGGTAAAAAAGAAAATAATGAAACTCCTAGTTATTCAGCACTTAGAGAAACAATCGAAGAGTTAAATTTAAAAGAAGATAATATAGAAATATTTAATTGCTTAGGAGAAATATATACTCCTTTTAATTATAAAATCCATATATATATAGGTCATATAAAAAATATTAAATATAAAGATATTAATTTTAATAAACAAGAAGTACAAAATATATTTACTGTTCCTTTAGAAAACTTATTAAATACTTCTTTTGAAAAATATAATTTAAAAACAAAATTTATTATTCCAAGAGATTTTCCTTACAAAAAAATTGAAAATGGAGAGGATTATAATTTTAAAACAGGTAATTACGAAGTATATTTCTATGAACATAATAAAAAAATAATTTGGGGGATTACAGGTAAAATTTTAAATATTTTTTTAAAAAATATAAAAGGATTATCTAATAATTAAATTAAATAATCCTTTTCAGTAGCAACCTGCACGATTAAAAAACTTATATTCAGTTGTAAAAAGCGATGATTTTTTAATAAACATCCTCCTTTTATATTTAATACTTTGATACATTTTTAATAGTCTGTTTCAATTAATATTTAAACATTTTCTCTTAATATATAAGTAGGTCTACACCTACTGTTACGTCCAGAGTTACTACAATTTATATAAACCTTCATATTGAAGGTCTAATAATTCTGTAGTAATATTATACCCACGAATTTTAATTTCAAACATTTTTTTTAAATTGAAAGGATATTTATTATGACAATTGCAGCTTTTTTCGATGTTGATGGAACACTTTATAGAAATTCATTAATGATAGAACACTTTAAAAAATTAGTTAAATACGAAGTCTTTGACCCAATTATATGGCACTCAGATATTAAGCAAGCTTTTGAGGAATGGAAAAGACGTGAAGGTGACTATGATAATTATATGGAAGATTTAGCAGAAGTTTATATAGAAAATTTAAAAGGACTTAATAAAAATGAATATGATTTTATCGCTAAACAAGTTATTAATTTATGTGGAGATAAAGTATATTCTTATACTAGGAATCAAATAGAACATCATCAAAAATTAGGGCATAAGGTATTTTTTATTTCAGGTTCCCCAGATTATTTAGTAGAAAAAATGGCTAAAAAATATAAAGTAGATGATTTTAAAGCATCAACTTATAAAACAGATAAAAATTTTAATTTTACAGGAGAAGTCATCCCTATGTGGGATTCAGATTCTAAAATTAAATCTATATATGAATTAACAGAAAAACATAATATAAGTCTTGATAAATCTTATGCATATGGTGATACACACGGTGATTTATCCATGTTAAAAATAGTAAAAAATCCTATTGCAATTAATCCATCATATGAATTAATCAAAGCATTAAAAAATGATGATGATTTAAAAGATACAAAAGTTATTATTGAAAGAAAAGATGTGATTTATCAAGTAACACCTTTTGTTACTTTTAATAAAGGAGGTATTTAATGGATCTAGAAAAAATTTTAAAACCTAATAAATCTATTGAAATTAAAATAGATCCTATTGGTAAAGATGAAGTAAATTTACATACGTTAATTGACAAAGGCTATGACTATGATACAAATACTTTCTCTATGTTAGCACCAAGAAAAAATAATATGAACTATCCTTTACATCATGAAGATAAGATAGATATTTTCTTTATTGACAAAACTAAAAAAGAATCTGAAGTTCATTCTTTCAAAGCAAAAGTTATAAAAAAAGAAAAAAAAGATGATATTTTTACTGTAATAGTCAAAAAAATTAGTGAAGTAAAGCATATTCAAAGAAGAAGCTCTTTTAGATTTCCCATAACTAAGGAAATATCTGTTATATATGAAGATCAAAAATATGATGTATTAACTAAAGACCTTTCTTCAGGTGGCGCAAGATTTGTAATTACCAAAAAGTTATATATAAATGATGAGATAGATATGATTTTAACATTAGATGATGATTCGCAAGTTAAAACTAGTGCAAAAGTTTTAGAATCGACTCTTCAAAAAGATAGTATGAGACGTTATAATACTAGAGTAAAATTTATTGGTATAGAACAAACCGAAAAAGACAAATTAATGAATTATATTTTTAAAAAACAATCTGAAAGATTGAAAAAAACTTCAAACTCAGACGCTGGTGATAAACTTTATAATAAAATATATGGCGATTTTAAAGAAAAAAGAAAAGGTAAAGATATAATTTTAAAAACTATTGATATTTTTAGTTATTTTTCTTGGATTTTATTATTTATGATAATTGTTTTTCTTTCAAAGGCTATGCCTGATAAAACATATAGTATAGGTAGATTTTTTAATAGAAGTTATGATCTAAGTTGGAAAGATAATTTTTTAAATATAACATTTAATTTATCAATTATACAAGTAATTTTAACTACAATAGGTTTAAGCTTAAATTCATTCAGACTTAAAAGAAAAACAGATAAATACAATAGAGTTTTAATTTTTAATTTAATTATTGGATGTTTTGTATCTATTTATACATTTTATTTACAATTTAATTTATAATAGACGTATTTTTAAAACCGTGATACAATATTGTAAAAGGAGGTTGATATTGTGCAATATAAAACAAAAATTATAGATTTATTTTCTAACAAGTCTAAATCTGATTTTACTAACAAATTTATAATTAAAGAGCAAGAGGAACTTCAACTTTCTAGCGAATATACTGACAAATCAAATTTTTATGATATTAAAAAAATTAATAGAAAAAATAACCTATATTCAATTGAATTATAGGTTATTTTTAAATTAATTACTCAATTGATTTATAAATATTCCACTTCTCAATTTAGGTTCAAACCAAGTAGATTTAGGTGGCATAATTAAATCGTTATCTGCAATATCCATCAATTCCTCAATTGAAGTAGGATACATTGCAAATGCTACTTTCATTTTATTTTCATTAACTTCACTTTCTAAAGTTTTTAATCCTCTAATACCTCCTATAAATTTTATTCTATTACTTTTTCTAGGGTCTTTTATTCCTAAAATAGGTTCTAATACATTATTTTGTAATATCGAAACATCTAATTTTTCTACTAAATTAGTCTTTTCAAAACTATTATCTTTAGCTGTTAATTTATACCATTTTTTTTCAAAATACATTCCAAACTCATGTGTTTTCTTAGGTCTATATATATTCTCTTTATTTATTTTTTCTATTTTAAATTTTTTTTCTATTTCTTTTATAAATTCATCATTAGTCAAACCATTTAAATCTTTAACAACTCTATTATAATCCATTATATAAAGTTCTTTATCAGGAAAAATAACACTTAAGAAATAATTATATGGTTCTTTACCTGTATAATTTTCATCTTGTTTTCTTCTTTTTAGTCCTACCTTAGCTGCTGCTTCAGTCCTATGATGTCCATCAGCTATATATAAGCTATCTATTTTTTTATCAAAAATATTTTCAATATTATTAATTGTTTTAATATCATCAATTTTCCATATTATATGCTTTATTTCATCATCTGAAGTAAAATTATAAATTGGATTATAAGATTCAATCCACATATTTATAATTCTATTAATTTTTTTATTATTTTTATATGTTAAAAAAATTGGAGCAGTATTTGCATCACATGTGTCAATATGATTTATTCTATCTTTTTCTTTTTTAATTCTTGTATGTTCGTGTTTTTTAATATCACCTTTTAAATATTCATCTATTGAATTTAAACTAACTAATCCTGTCTGTTTTCTACCATTCATTATTTGTCTATATATATATAAACACTCATCTTCTTCTTTTGTAAAATACTTTTTTTCAATCATATTTTTCAAATTATTTTTAGCTCTTTTATATACTTTATCACTATAAGGATCTATTTCATTTTCAAATGTTGCTTCTGATCTTATAACATTTAAAAAACTATACTTATTTCTTTTTATTTCCTCTTTAGCTTCTTTTTTACTTATCACATCATATGGTAAAGAGGCTATTTTAGAAACTAAATTTTCTTTTGGTCTTATAGCTTTAAAAGGTTTAATTGTAGCCATTTTAATCACTCCTAATTTAATTTTAAAATTTTTTCAATAGTTTTTAATAATTTTCTTAGTTCTTTTTCATCAATTTCAGCCATATGAGCTATTCTAAAAGCCTTTTGTTTTAATTTTCCATAGCCATTTGAAATAATATATCCTTTTTTCTCTAACTCATTTATTAATTTATCTATTGAAATTTTTCTATTATTTTCAATATTTGTAACTGTATTAGATAAATATTTCTCATCTGAAAATAATTTGAAATGTTTCTTTGCCCAATTTCTAACTATTTTCGCATTTTTTAGATGCCTATCAAATCTATTATCTAAGCCTTCTTTATTTAAAATTTTATCTAATTGATAATTTAGAGCATACATATGTGAAAGCGACGGTGTAGAAGGATATTGATATGGTTTTTTATCAATATATTCTTTGATCCTTGCTAAATCAAAATAAAATCCTCTATTATCTATTTTTTTTGCTCTTTTCAAGGCTTTTTTTGAAAAACTACATACTGAAAGTCCTGGAGGTAATCCTAAACATTTTTGAGTAGATGCTATACATATATCTATTCCCCATTTATCTACCTTAACTTTTGCTCCTCCTAAAGAACTAACAGTATCAAGACAAGTAATTATATCTGGATATTTTTTTAAAACATTCGATATTTTATCTAAAGGATTCATGATACCAGTTGAAGTTTCATTATGTGTTAATGTAACTAAGTCATAATCATTATTTTTCAAAGTCTCATCTACTAATTCAGGAGTAATAGCCTCTCCCCAGCTAACTTCAACTATATCTACATTTATATTATTTTTTTTAGCTAAGTTATACCATCTTTCACCAAAAGCTCCCATTGAAAAAACAACTGCTTTTTTATCTGTACAACTCCTAATTGCTCCTTCCATAAGTCCTGTTCCTGATGAAGTAGATAATAAAATATCATTTTTAGTATACATTAATTTTTGTAGCTTTTCAGTTATAGATTTTTGTAATTTAGTTGCTTCATCACTTCTATGACTTATCATAGGACTGGACATTTTTTCTAAAACATCTTTAGATACATCGACTGGTCCAGGTATAAATAGTTTTTTATTCATATAATCTCCCTTTTTTTACATTTTCTTAACATTTATTTAAGAGTTATCATAACATTTTTTAAATATTTTCTCAAATGAATTTTCAAAAAATAAAAAAAGAGTAAACCTCTTTTAATTACTATTAAAAAAGTTCACTCTTATTTAATTATTTATTTAAAAAGATAAAATAACTCCTTTATTGTCACAGTAAAGACTTGATAAACCACCTGTTTGAACAATAAATACTTTCTCAAAATTATAATCTTTTTGTATCATTTCCTTTAGTTTTTTAGCCCCTTTTAAATTATTAACATGAGAAATAGCTAATATTTTACTTTCTTTCTCTTTAGCTTCCTTACATATTCTTTGGACTAAAGTTTGATATGCTTTTTTTATACCTCTCTTTTTCTTAAAAAGTACAATCTCTCCTTCATCATTAGCACCCATAATAGGTTTAATATTAAAAAGAGAAGCTAATGTCCCTTTAAATCTAGATATACGTCCATTTTTCATTAAATTATCTAAATTCTCAGAAATAAAATAAGTTTGCATAGAATCAATATATTCTTCAACTTTTTTTATTAATTCATCTGTTGAATTAGTTTTTTCACTTAATTCTTTTAATTTATAAGCCGTTAAAGTTTCTCCAACTGAAGCAGCTTTTGAATCAAAAATATGTACTTTACCTTCATTATTTTCTAAAAACATCTCTTTAGCTAATTTTGCTGAATTATACGTACCACTTAATTTAGAAGAGATTGTTACTATAAAATTTTCTGTGTTTTCTTCTAATTTATCTAAAAAATCATTTGGTGAAGGACAAGCTGTTTTAGGTAAACCATCAAAATTTACCATTTCTTTTATAAAATTAATTGGATCTAAATTCTCATCATCTAAATAATTTTTTTCTCCTAAAGATAATTTAAAAGGTACAAAGTTAATATCTAACTTTTCCAATTCTTCATTAATATCTAAGCTACTATCAGCAATAATTTTCATATATTCCTCCTCAATTTATTATATAGTTTTGATTATTTCTAATAAAAATTTACTAAAGGTATTAGCAGCTGTTTTTAATGACTCATTAAAATCCATATCTGCATTACTATCAGCTTTATCAGATATATATTTTAAAGATATAATAGGTATTTTATTCATATTTGAAATTAACGATATAGCAGATAACTCCATATCATAACAAAGTGCATTATACTCTTTATTAATATCTAAAGCTTCTTTTTTATCACTTACAAACTTATCTCCACTAACAGAAATACCTTTTTTATAATCAAACTTTTTTAATTCAACTAAATTTCTAGCAACTTTTTTATGACCAAAAGCTGACAAATCCTCATCATAATCATATGAAGTATGTATATTAACAATATCACCAATTTCTACTTTAGTATCAATACCTCCAGCCATTCCGAAATTAAAAATTCTAGAAATATCAAAGTTTGAAATCAAAAACTGCGTAGCTGCACTTGCCTTTATTTTGCCTACTCCTGAAACTACAGCTACAATTTTTTTATTATTTATTTTAAAAGTATAATGATCAAAAACACCTTTATTTATTTTAAAATCACCTTTATTTAATTTTTCTAAAAGTATTTTTAATTCTTCCTCCATTGCAATTACTAAACCTAGCATACTTCTCTCCTTTAACTAACAAATTTTATCTACTAAACATACTTTTTATATGTATATGTGAAAATGTTTAAATCCATAATCTAGAAAAATTTTATCTTATTTTTCTTAAATTATATCACAATTTATTTGATAAGAAAACTATAATAAATAAAACCACTGATTAATCAGTGGTTTATAATTATAATTGTTCTTTTGCCATATCTACTAATTTTGTGAAATCTTCTGGATTATGAATTGCCATTTCAGAAAGCATCTTTCTATTAATTTTAATATCAGCTAATTTTAAACCGTGAATAAATCTTGAATAGCTTAATCCGTTTTGTCTAGATGCTGCATTTATTCTAGTAATCCATAATTTTCTAAAATCTCTTTTTCTTTGTTTTCTACCAACATAAGCAGATCTTAATGATCTCATAACTGCTGTATTTGCAGCTCTAAACACTTTAGACTTTTGACCATAAAAACCTTTTGCTAATTTTAAAATCTTCTTATGCTTCTTTTTAGCGTTTACTCCGCCTTTTACTCTTGCCATTGTTACTACCTCCTAATATCTTATTTATATGGAATTTGTTTATTTACTCTCTTTTTGTCACAATCTTTAACTTGTCCACCTTTTCTTAAATTTCTTTTTCTTTTAGGTGTTTTTTTACCTAAGATATGACCTTTATATGCTTTTTTTCTCTTAATCTTGCCACTTGCAGTTTTCTTAAACCGCTTAGCAGCTCCACTATGTGTTTTCATTTTATTAGCCATTTTATCCTCCTTTATTACTTTGGTTCTATAACTGCTGTAATTGTTCTTCCTTCAAATGTAGGCTCTTTATCAACATTACAATTATCTCTGCCAACAAAATCTATAAATTTCTCAACTACATCAAATGCAATCCCTTTATGTCCCATTTCTCTTCCTTTTAATCTTAGAGAAATTTTTACTTTATTACTATCTTTTAAAAAGTCTCTAGCCTTATTAGCCTTAGTATTTAAGTCATGGTCTTGTATTTTTACACTAAGTCTTAACTCTTTAGTTTTTACTGTAGTACTATTTTGTTTAGCTCTTTTAGCCTTTTTAGCCATCTTATACTTATATTTACCATAATCCATCATCTTACAAACAGATGGATCTGCATTTGGAGCAACTTTTATTAAATCATACCCTCTTTCAAAAGCCATATCAATAGCTTTATTTGTGTTCATAACACCTAATTGTTCTCCATCGTTATTAATTACACGCACTTTAGAGTCTTTGATCTTTTCATTTACTTCCGGTTCTTTGTTAATAGTTATTTGCACCTCCATATTTTACCCATTAAAAAATAGGGCATACTAATCCCCTATCTCAAAAAATACTAATACCTCTATATATGTAATTAGAGATAACTGTACTACACATACGAACTCTCGTTGTATGGTGAGAAAGGAATTCTACTTGACAATTACCATTTAATTTTCACTACTTAATTATGATACCACCTATAAGTTAAAAAGTCAAATTAAATTAAAAAAAATCTCGATCTTTCGATCAAGACTTTTAATTTATTCTTCCTTTTCATCTTCTTTTTCATCTTCATCAGTTTCTTCTTCTAAAGATACATCTAAGTGATCAGTAGGTAATTTATGTTTTTTTCTAATCTTATATTCAATTTCATCTCTTAACTTTTCATTTTCCATTAAAAATTGCTTAGAATTTTCTTTACCTTGACCAAGTTGAGTTTCACCATAACTATACCAAGCACCTGCACGTGAAACGATATCAGCATCTAATCCTGCTGATATAATATTACTTTCTTTCGAAATACCTTTTCCATACATTATATCGAAATGTGCTTCTTTAAAAGGTGGTGCTACTTTATTTTTAACAACTTTGACTTTTGTTTTATTACCAATTTTTTCTTTATTTTCTTTAATTGTTTTTCTTCTTCTTATATCTAATCTAACTGATGAATAAAATTTTAAAGCTCTTCCTCCAGAAGTAGTTTCTGGATTTCCAAATACTACTCCAATTTTCATTCTAATCTGATTTATAAAAATAATTGATGTTCCAGCTTTTTTAGATATTCCAGCTAATTTTCTTAATGCTTGAGACATTAATCTAGCTTGAAGTCCCATGTGACTATCTCCCATTTCACCAGAAATTTCGGCTTTAGGAACTAAAGCTGCTACTGAATCTATTACTATTACATCTATAGCCCCACTTCTTACTAAAGCATCTACAATTTCTAATGCTTGTTCTCCAGTATCAGGCTGAGATACTATTAAATTCTCTGTATCTACTCCAATATTCCCAGCGTATTTAGGATCAAGAGCATGTTCAGCATCAACAAAGGCTGCTACTCCGCCTTCTCTTTGAACTTCAGCAATTGAATGAAGTGCTAAAGTTGTTTTACCAGATGACTCCGGTCCATACATTTCAATAATTCTTCCTTTAGGCAAACCTCCAACACCAAGAGCAATATCTAGTTCTAATGAACCAGTAGAAAATGTAGCTACATCCATATTATGAGTTTTATCTCCTAAACGCATAATTGAACCTTTCCCAAATTGTTTTTCTATTTGACCTAAAACATTATCAATAGCTTTTGCTTTATTTTGTAATTCACTTGACATATTATTTCTACTAAATTTATATAAAAGAATTTAACTTTTATCTATATTTTAGTAGAAACCTCCTTCCTTTTATTTACATTTAAATTTTAAATAATTATCTACGAACAAACATTCCTTTGTTTAATTATATCGAACATATCTTTTTTGTCAATCAGAAATCGAAAGTTTATTATAAATCTCATTAAAAACTTTTTTTACTGTTTTTTGTCTAATTCCAGTTCTATCACCATAGAAATTTTCTTTATATATATATGTGTTCTCAAACAATTTTATGCCAATATATACAAGTCCAATTGGTTTTTTTTCAGTTCCTCCTGAAGGGCCAGCAACTCCTGATACAGCTATTAAAATATCGCTTTTAAAAATATCTTGTAATCCTTCTAGCATCTCTTTAACAACTTCTTTACTTACAGCACCAAATTTTTTTAATGTATCATCTTTAACTTTTAAAAGTTTTTTCTTTTTTTCATTACTATATGTAACTAAACTACCTGAATAAATTTTTGATACTCCTGGATATGATACAATTTCAGCACTAATTAATCCACCTGTACATGACTCAGCACTAGATATAGAAATATCATTATCTTTTAAATAATCAATTACTAACTTTGAGGTTTTTTCTAAGCTTGAACTAACAATATACTTATTAAATCGATTAATTAATTCTTTTCTAGCTTTTTGTACTTTTCTTTGAACTTTCGAAGTGATTTTAACTCGTACTTCATTTACAGAAGCATAAGTAGCCATATATAAACCTTCTTTATTAATCAAATCTTGAATTTTATATTCAATTTCTGATTCACCTACTCCAGAAATTTTTACTACATCATAAAATATTTTTTTATTTTTTCCTTCTAAATAATTAACAACTTGTTTGTCAAACATTGGTTTTAATTCTCTAGGAGGACCTGGCAATAAAACAATTTTTACTTTTTCATTTTCTTTAATAAATCCTGGTGCTGTTCCATATTCATTTTTAAGAATAATCGAATCTTTTAATACGTAAGCTTGTTTGTGGTTATTTTTAGTCATTTTTGCATCAAACTTTTTAAACTTATTTTTAATATCTTGAAAAATATCATCGTTATAAACTAATTTAGTATTTAAAAATTCTGCTACTACTTCCTTTGTCATATCATCTTTAGTTGGACCTAATCCACCAGTTAATATAAATAAATCTGTTTTTTTATAAAAATTATTTAATATATATAATAAATCATCTTTATCATCTTTACATACTAAATGAAATGAAATTTCATGTCCTAAACTTCTTAATTTTGCACTTAAATACTTAGCATTAGAATTTAATGTATCACCTTCAATTACTTCATTACCAACATTTATTATAATGATTTTCATAAATACCTCTACTTTATTAATACTTGTTTATTTTTTATAATATAATCTAAACCAGAAAATACAGTGAATAATGTAGCAATTACAATAAGACTAGGTTTGATATAGAAAAATATATTTTCAGGAATTAAATTTTTAAAAAGCAATACTAAAATCATTAATATTTGAGAATTTGTCTTTAATTTTCCCCACCAACTAGCAGCAATAACCACCCCTTCTGAAGCTGCTATTGCTCTAAATATAGAAATTATTAACTCTCTTGAAATAATTATAAATGTTACCCACGATGGAATAATATTTAATTCAACAAAAACTATAATCACAGCAATTACTAGTAATTTATCTGCTAAAGGGTCTAAAAATTTTCCTAATTTTGTTACTAAATTATATTTCCTAGCTAAAAATCCGTCTAAAAAATCAGTAATTGATGCTAAAGCAAAGATCAACCCTCCAATAAAAAATTTGTTTGGCAAATCAATTAATAAAACTGTCATTAATACAGGTATTAATATAATTCTTAAAATAGTTAATTTATTTGCTATATTCATTTAACACTCTCCAATCAAATCATACTCTAAAGCATCAGTTATATTAACTTTAGTAAAACTTCCAATTTTTAAATTTTTATCTGTATGAACATATACAACCCCATCTATTTCTGGTGAATCATATTGTGTCCTTGCTAAATAAACATCTCCATTTTCTAATCTTTCTTCAATTAAAACTTCTAATTTTAAGTCAACTTTATCATAATTTAGTCTTTGAGAAATGTTTTGTTGTAGCATCATAATTTTCTTTTTTCTTTCTTTTTTTATATCTTCTGAAATTTTATCTTCAAAGTTATAAGCAGCTGTATCTTCCTCATCAGAATAATCAAAAACTCCTAATCTATCAAACTCCATTTTTTCAACAAATTCATATAACTCATTAAATTGTTTTTCAGTTTCCCCAGGAAAACCTACAATTAAAGTTGTTCTAATAGCCATATCAGGAATTTCTTTTCTTAATTTTTTAACTAAATTAATTATTTCTTCTTTTCTAATTCGTCTATTCATTCTTTTTAAAATTTGATTATTAGCATGTTGGATTGGAATGTCTAAATAATTAACAACTTTCTCATTTTCTTTAATTTCTTTAATTAATTTTTCATCTATAACATCTGGATATGCATATTGAATCCTAATCCATTTTAATCCATTAATTTTAGATAATTTATTTAATAAATCAGCCAATTTATATTCATCATATAAGTCAATACCATACCTAGCAGTATCTTGAGCAATTAATATTATTTCTTTTGTCCCATTATCAACTAATCCTTTTACTTCCTTATAAATATCTTTTATTTTTCGGCTTCTATATTTCCCTCTAAGCTTAGGAATTATACAATAAGTACAATTGTTATCACAACCTTCAGCTATTTTTACATATGCATAATAATTAGGTGTAGATACCTCTCTTTTTATTTTTTCATCGATTTTTATATCAATATCGCCTACTTTTTTTATTCTTTTATCTGTTTCAATCAATTTATTTACCACATCTATTATCTGTTGAAAAGTAGTTGTTCCTAAAAATGCATCTACTTCTGGTATCTCTTCGAATAATTCATCTGCATATCTTTCTGATAAACAACCAGTTACAATAAAATATTTACAATTTCCTTCTTCTTTTAACCTTAGCAAATCAAAAATTTCTTCAATTGATTCCTCTTTTGCATCTTTAATAAAAGAACACGTATTTATAACAATAATATCAGCTTTAATTGGATCTAAAATTATTTTATGGTTATTTTGTTGAAAAAGACCACTCATTAACTCAGAATCAACAGTATTTTTCGAACAACCCATAGTCTCTATATAAATCTTCATATTTAACTCCATTCATAAAATTACAATTCTAAATTTTCTAAATCACTTTCATCTATCAACACTTCTCTTGCTTTAGATCCATTAGAAGGACCTACAATATTTTTCTTTTCCATTGTATCGACCATTCTAGCAGCTCTATTATAACCAACTCTTAATTTTCTTTGAAGTAAAGAAATAGAGCCTTTATTATTTTTTACAACAATTTTTATTGCTTCATTTAAGTACTCGTCTACTTCTTGAGTAACTTCTTTTTGAATATCTCGTTTTACAATATCTTCTTTATAATCTACTTTGTCAGAATCTATTTGATTTTTTATAAATTCTGTAGTTTTTTGAACCTCTTGATCTGAAATAAATGCTCCTTGCAATCTAATTGGTTTAGGATCACCAACAGGTTTATAAAGCATATCTCCTTTTCCTAATAATTTTTCTGCTCCACCTTCATCTAAAATAGTCCTTGAATCAACTGCTGAAGAAACGGCAAAAGAAATTCTAGATGGAATATTTGCTTTTATAACACCAGTAATAACATCTACTGAAGGTCTTTGAGTAGCAACAATCAAATGTATTCCTGCTGCTCTAGCTTTTTGAGCAATTCTTGATATAGAATTTTCTACCTTTTTAGGAGCAACTGTCATTAAATCAGCTAACTCGTCAATAATCACAACAATTTGATTCATTTTTTTATCAGGATGTTTTTGATTATAACTTTTTAAATCTTTTGTAAAAGTTTCAGCAAATTTTTCGTATCTTTCTTCCATTTCTTTAACTGCCCAATTAAGAGCAATAGCTGCCTTTTTAGGACTTGTAACAACTGGTAAAATTAAGTGTGGTATACCATTATAATGAGATAGTTCTACAACTTTAGGATCAATCATTAAAAATTTAACTTCATCTGGTGTTGCATTATATAATATTGAATTAATTATTGTATTTATACATACAGATTTTCCAGAACCAGTTGCACCAGCAATCAATAAGTGAGGCATTGAAGATAAATCTCCAACAATAGTTTTACCTGATATATCTTTTCCTAAAACAAATTTTAATTTTTCCTCACTATCTTTTATTTTTTTGGAATTTAAAACTTGTTTGATATTTACTAAATTAACATCTTGATTAGGAACTTCAATTCCAACTGCAGCCTTTTTAGGAACAGGAGCAACTCTTACCCTAGGTACAGCAAGTTTTAAGGCAATATCATCAGATAAACCTTTGATTTTACTTACCTTTATACCTGGTGATGGTTTAAATTCATACCTTGTCAAAGATGGTCCATTAGTAATAGATACAATTTTTCCTTCAACATTGAAATTTTTTAATGTTTGATATAATATATCTGCTTTTTCCTTATATTCGATTTTATTTGATTTTTTCTTACTTACATTTTTATTTAATAAAGTCAAAGGTGGTAATTTATAGTCTGGATAATTAATATGAGTTGTTTTATCAATTTTTCCTTCAACTTCTTTTGATGTTTCTTTGTCTATATCTGAATCTTTTATTTTTTTCTTAGCTTTATCTTTATTCAATTTTTTAGCATTTTTTTCTTTAGTTTCTTTATTTTTATTCTTATCATTATTATTTTCTTCATTTTTATTATTTTCTTTATCACTATTTTCTACATAATCATAAATTTTAATCTCATCTTTTTTATCATTATCTTTCGATTCATTTATACTGCTTACTTTGAATTTCTTCTTTTTACCTCGCTTAGATTTATTCTTAATTTCATTTATTTTTCTGTTATTAATATGAATTTTTTGGTCAATTTTCTTTTGCTTATATTCTTGACTAAATTTTTGCGTTTTATTTTTTATAAATTTATACGAATGTTTAAAAGAATAATTTGTAATAAGTAAAAAAGCAATTAATAGGTTTACTAAAATAATTAAATATGTCCCTATTTCACCGACTAAATTATAAAATAAATAAGCCAGTATGTTTCCTATAACTCCGCCACCACCTAAATCTATGCCTTTTTCAAAAGATAACTTAACACTATCTATTGAAAAAAAATTGATATTATTATGATTATAAAATAGTTTTACTTCTTCATAACCATTTATTGCAAAGAATAGTAAAATGCTTATAAATAATAATATAAATGCTGATGTATATTTATTTCTATGCTTCTTAAAATTTTTATTCAATCTAAAAAATACAGTTAAAAATAATATATATGGTATAAAATATGCTGATTTCGAAAATAATCCTTTAAATAACATATTTAAATATCTACCTATAATTCCAACTGAATTTGTATGAAACGAAAGTCCTAATAAAACAGTAATAGCTAATAGACAAATAATTTTAATTTCATAATAAATTATTTTTTTTCTATTTATGTCTTTTTTATCTTTACTGCTTTTCTTTGCTTTTTTTGTCTTAGCCATTATTTACCTCCATTTTTATTATAGCATATATTTTTAAAAAACTCATTATATAAATAAAAACCACATGTTAATAAATACATTATATCAAATGTATGTTTGTATGTTAAGTAAAAACTTTTTTTAAATAAAATAAATTGTAGAATTAACTACAATTTAGTTAGTAGAGCCAAAACCGCCAGCTCTTTTAATATTTTCTGTTTCATCATCTTTTGTAAGTAAATATTTTTGAAAAATACCTTGAGCAAATGCTTCTCCTTTATCTATAACAATTTCTTTTTGTCCATGATTATAAAGAGCAACCCAGATATGTCCTTCATTTTTAGCATTTATATAATCAGCATCAATAATACCTACTGAATTTTTTAACCTTATATTATACTTAAAACCTAAAGAGCTTCTAATATATATTCCTAACCATTCATCAGATTGCATTTTAACTTTAATGCCTGTTGGAATTTTTAGACTTTCATTTGGTTTAATTATATATTTTTTAGGACTATAAAAATCATATCCAGCAGATAAATCAGTAGCTCTAAAAGGCATTTTTATATTTTTATAAATTTCTTTATAATCAGAATCATCAATGTCTTTTTTAAATTGATCTAAACTTACTTTAATAAATTTTCTCAAAATATCATACTCCTATCATTAAAAATAGCTGAGAAATCTCAGCTATTATAATTTATTTTTTATTCTTTTTTGGATCTTTTTCATCTTCCATATCTTTATCTTTTAAAGCTTTCTTTCTAGATAAATCAACTTTTCCACTTTTCTTTTCTATATTAGTTACTTTAACAAATATCTCTTCACCTACGCTAAATTTATCACTAACTTTATTTAAACGCGATTGAGTAAACTGAGAAATATGACACAATCCTTCAGTTCCAGGGAAAATCTCTACAAAAGCACCAAAGTTTACTATTTTTTTAATAGTACCTATATAAATTTCTCCAACTTTTGCTTCTTTAACTAACAGATTTATTTCATTTAATGCAGCTTCACCTGTTTTTTGATCATTAGCTGTAATTAAAACATCGCCATCATCTTCAATATCAATTTTTACATCATAATCAGTTGTTATTTTAGTAATTGTTTTTCCACCAGGTCCAATTATTTTACCAATTTTTTCTGGATTAACTTTCGTACTTAAAACTCTTGGAGCATATTCTGATAATTCTTCATTTGGTTTACTAATTGTTTCATTCATATTATCTAAAACTTTATTTCTAGCTTTTTTACCTGCTAATAAAGCTTCTTCTAATAATGATTTACTTAAACCATCCATCTTAATATCCATTTGTAATGCAGTTACACCTTCTCTAGTTCCAGCAACTTTAAAGTCCATATTTCCATAAAAGTCTTCAATTCCTTGAATATCAGTTAAAATACGTACTTCATCGCCTTCTTTAATTAATCCCATAGCAATTCCAGCTACTGAATCTTTTATAGGAACTCCAGCATCTAATAATGCTAATGTTGAACCACAAATACTTGCTTGAGATGAGCTACCATTACAAGTTAAAACTTCTGATACCACACGTATAGAATATGGGAACTCTTCTTCCGAAGGTAAAACAGGAAGTAAAGCTCTTTCACCTAATGCTCCATGTCCTATAGCTCTTCGATTAGTATACATACGTCCTGTATCTCCAACAGATGATGGTGGAAAATTATAATGATGCATATATCTTTTTTGATCTATTAATTCTAATCCATCTAATCTTTTACCTTCGCCAATACCACCTAATGTTAATACTGACATTACTTGAGTAAGTCCTCTTTCAAATACACCAGATCCATGAACTCTAGGTAATTCTCCTACATAAGAGTTTAATGATCTGATTTCATCAAAATCTCTTCCATCAGGTCTAATATTTTCTTCAACAATCATTTTTCTTACACATTTCTTTTGCAAGTCTTTATGAACTGTTTTTATTAAATCTATTCTTTCATCATCTTCATCTAAAATTTCTTTATATTTTTCTAGTGCTTCATCTTTAATTTTTTCAATTTCTAAATTTCTTTCATGTTTATCTTGATTTCTCATTGCTTGGTCCACATCATCATATAATTCTTCGTAAATTTTATCATAAAAATCTTGATCGATTTCTGGAGTTTCAATAGTTCTTTTTTCAAGACCAACTTCTGAAACAATTTTTTCAATAAATTCAGCAATTTCTTTAATTTTCTCATGTCCAAATAAAATTGCTTCAAGTACAATATCATCGCTTACCATTTCAGCGCCTGCTTCTACCATACAGACTGCATCTTTAGTCCCAGCAACAATTAAATCTAATTTTGATTCTTCCATTTCTTCATCAGATGGATTTAAAATTAATTCATCATCTATCAAACCAACTCTTACTCCTGCAATTGGCTTTTCAAATGGAATATCAGAAACTGATAAAGCAATTGAAGCTCCTATCATTCCTGCAATATCTGCCGGTGCATTTCCATCAACTGACATTACAGTTGAAATAATTTGTACTTCATTTTTAAAACTTTCTGGAAAGAAAGGTCTTATTGTTCTATCAATTACTCTTGCAGTCAAAGTAGCTTGCTCTGATGGTTTACCTTCTCTTTTTCTGTATCCTCCAGGAATTTTACCATCTGCATACATTTTTTCTTCATAATCAACACTTAATGGAAAAAATCCTAAATGTGGTTTTGGACCTGAATCCGTTGCTGTAGTTAACACTGTAGTATCTTCAAATGATACCATTGCCGATCCATTAGCTAAATTTGCATATTTACCTAAATCAACTTTTAAACTTTTACCTGCTATATCTAATGTATAGCTTTTTCTTTTAATACTCAAATTTCCCTCCTTAAATTATCCTACTTGCTATAAAATTCTTATAAATAAGCAGTTTATACCAAGTAGGACAATATACAAAATTAGAGCGGAAAAACCGCTCTATTAAATAATTATTTTCTTAATTTTAACTTCTTAATTAATGATTTATATTCATCTAAATCATTATTTTTTAAATAATTTAATAACGAACGTCTTTTACCAACCATTTTCATAAGTCCTCTTCTAGAATGGTGATCTTTTTTATGAATCTTTAAATGCTCATTCAATTCATTTATTCTGTGTGTTAATATTGCTACTTGTACTTGTGTAGAACCAGTATCACCTTCGTGAGTAGCAAACTTTTCAATTATTTCTTGCTTTTTTTCTTTAGAAATCATCTTTCCTCCTATCAATCGCTAATAACTAAGACTATCGTTAATCGATAATCTTTGTCATAAGTTCAACACTAAAATTTTAACACAATTTGCTTTAATTGTAAAATCTTTTTTTAGTTTTATACTAAATTTCTATCTACAATTTGATTAACCACAAAAGAAGCAACATGTTCAGCATATGAACCTTTTCCAAAACCTGCATCAAAACCAATTTCTTGAGCTAATTCATGATTAATTCTTGGACCTCCACATATTAATATTAAATCATCTCTTATACCTTCTGCTTCAGCTAATTCTATAAATTTAGTTAAATTATTAATATGAATATCCTTTTGCGTCACTACTTGGGAAATAACTACTGCATCTGCGTCTATTTCTATGGCTTTTGCTAATAATTTTTCACTTGGAACTTGAGCTCCCATATTTATAGCTTCTATTTTTTCATATCTTTCCAAACCATAATGACCATCATAACCTTTCATATTCATAATTGCATCAATTCCAACAGTATGGGCATCTGTTTCAATACAAGCGCCAATAATTTTAACTTCTCTATTTATATTTTCTTTTATAAAATCTTCTACACCGTATTTATCCATTAAATCTCCGTCAACTTTAGGAACCTCTATTGACTCGAAATCAACAGATAGACTACATTTTCCGTAACAGACAAAGAATGTATAACCTATCTTTAAATCCTCAGCATGAACAACTGTAGGTTCTTTAATACCCATCTTTATTAATAGTTGCTTGGCTGCTTCCTTTGCCTCTTCACTATATTCAACAGGTAAAGTAAAACTAAGTTGCATTTGACCATCATTTAAAGTGTCACCGTAAGGTTTAATATTTTTCAAATCTACTGAATTTTCTATTGCCATAAACTATCCTCCTTTAACATTAAATCGATAAATGGATTAAAGTATTTTTCACCTTTAGAAATGACTCCATCTAAACCCTTGCCTCCATCTTTTAAACGTTTTATTCCAGCAAATTTTCCTTTTTCAATTGTAGACATAAGGCCTTCATTATAGATATCTTTTAACATATCCTTAGATTCAGTTAGTACCTTTTCAGCTCTATTTTGCATTATTCCATTTTTCTTAAAAGTTATTTCATCTCCTAAATTTCTCATATTATTGAAAACATATTGTGCATTTTCTATAGATAACTTTCTATCGTGTAAAAATGGAGTATGAATAGCTTCAGTTAACATACCTAACAATTGAATATCTTGATTAGTTATAATCGCTGCCATATTAAATAATGCATCTTGTACATGTCCTTTAAATATATTACCTGTCATATATTTTGTAGGTGGCATATATTTCAAAGAAGCTTTTGGAAATATTTCTCTAGCCATTTGTGCTTGAGCTAACTCATACAAAAACCCATTTTCCAAGTCTGGTTTCATTTCAAATGCATGCCCTAGTCCCATTTGTTCTTCTTTTAATCCAGCTAATAGTGCAAATTGCTCATTAATAAATTGACTAGCTAATACTGTATGTGCTTCTTCATATGCATCAGCAGTAGTCAAATAATTATCTTCTCCAGTATTTATAATAACACCAGAAAAACCATTTATTACTCTTGAAAAAAATTGATCAATTAATGTTCTTTGCATATTAATATCTCTAAAAAGTATTCCGTATAATGCATCATTTAACATAACATCTAATCTTTCTAAAGCCCCCATAGCTGCTATTTCTGGCATACAAAGACCTGAACAATAATTACATAATCTAATATACCTTCCTTCTTCTTTTCCAACTTCATCTAGAGCCTTTCTCATAATCTTAAAATTTTCTTGAGTAGCATATGTTCCACCAAATCCTTCAGTAGTTGCACCATATGGAACATAATCTAATAAAGATTGAGCAGTTGTTCTTATAACTGCAATAATATCTGCTCCTTGCTTAGCAGCTGCTTTTGCTTGCTTAGCATCTTCATAAATATTTCCTGTAGCTACTATTACATATAAATAAGGTTTAGAACCTTCTCCTACATTTTCTATAAATTCTTCTCTTTTCTCTTTATTTTTTTGAATTTCCAATGTAGTATTTTTAGCAATCTTCTCTATTTTTTCTTGTATTTTTTCAACTGGATGTATATTTAATTCTAAAAGATTTATTTCATCATTTGAAACCATTTCAGCTATATCTTGAACACTCTTTTGTGGAAATTCAACTAAAGCATTTCCTAACCAAAATGCAATTCCTGAACTCAATCCATTATTTTTCTTAATATGATCTATTAAAACATTCGGCAAAGGTCTATCAATTGAATCTACTCCGTCAACTCCTAATAGTCTTGCAATAGTTCTTTCAACAGATACTGTAGAATGTTTTTCAATAAACTTTTGCATATCTAAAGCTATTTTTTTAGCATACCCTCTTGCCTTTTTAACTAATTCAAAATCTAAATTTAATTTACTTTCCATTAAATCCATAACCTCCCTTTAAAATCTCTTCTGCCATTTTAATAATGTCAGAATCTAAATTTAAATATTTACTAATATTTATTGCATCTTTTGGAATTTCATTATTTTTAACCTTTTTTAACTGATAATCCATATTCTCATGTAACCTATCAATCGATAAATCTTTAGATATATATTTCAGTCCATTTACCTGATAATGATTAATCTCTGAATCAACTAATTGATCATAATGAGTTGATATTATAGTTATAATATCTAATTTTTTAAAATAATTTAATATACTTTTAGAAAGTGCATATCCCTCTATTGGATTTGTTCCTTGAGCTAATTCATCAATTATTAATAATCCTTTTTTATCATTTAAATTTATTGCTTTTTTTACATACTGTATTTCAGCAGCAAAAGTAGATAAACCTTTTAGCATATTTTGATTATCACCAATTGATATCATGATAAATTCTAAAGGATAATAATTAAATCCTTTAGCTGGAACAAAAAAACCTAATTGAGCTAAGTATGTAATAAAACCTATCATCTTTAGACTAACAGTTTTACCTCCCATATTAGGACCAGTTATTACATTCACTCCTTTTTTTAAAATTATATCAATAGGTTGATAATTCTTATCTTCACTTTCTAACTTTTTTTCTAAATTTAATAGTCTTCCTTTTTTTATACTAAAACTATTATCTGATAGTTTTGGTCTACAACATTTATATTTTTTTGCAAAAATAACTTTTGCTAATAATAAATCAATCCTTAAAATCAAATCAAAACTTTTTTGTAAACCACCTATTTTTTTTCTTATATTTTCACTAATTTCTTTTCTAACTTTTTTTTTCTCTTTTTCTTCTTTTATATTTAAATCTTTTATTTTTTCTTTAATATCTTTTAAATAATAATCATCGTTAACTTTAAAAAAAACATTCATTAAATTTTCATTTTTATATTTTACTCTTTTATCATTTATTAATTTTTCTTTTTTAGTATCATTCGATTTTTTTACTATTAATTCTTTTTTTCTATTAGTTTTAACTTTTAAATCATTGGATAGTTTTTTTATCAAAGTATTGCTTTTTTCTTTCATCTCTTTAATTAATTTCTTCTTAGAACTCCTAATTTCTTTTAATTTATCAGAATAAGAATCATAAATGTAAAAAGAATTAATTTGAGTATTATCTGGATCTAAAATATTTAGTATTTTTTTTAATCTATCTAGATTTTTAAAATAATCTATTTTATTCTCAAAATCTTTTATTATGTCTTTTATATCATTAACTTTAAATATAAAAGATTTTATTTCAAAAAATTCTGTATCTGATAAAATTTGTCCATTTTCTAATCTTTTAAATGTAGAATCTAATGATTTTATATCTTTTAATATATTTCGTATATCTTTATAATCAGAAATTTTAGTATCATAATTTATTAATAGTCTCTCAATCCTATCATATATTTTTCTTAATTTTTCTTTTGATTTAATAGGTTTTAACTGATTTAATAATTTTTTAGTTGGAGAAGCTTTCACATCTAAATTTTTAATTATCCAATCATGACCTAAATTTATTTTACTTTTATTATCTATTATCATAATTTTCCTCCAAAACATTAATTACCGGAAGATCTTTAACATAGTTTTTTATCTCTTTTTTAAATACATTTGGATCAAAATGATAACCTTGAGGTGAAAATGGATTTATTGTTAAAGCTAAAACTTCTATTGATTTATAGACATAAAAATTTATCTTTAAATTTAAAAATTCATTTAACAACTTTTCTGATATAAATAATTTAGTCGTATCTTTAACAATATAGTCAATATTAGTATATCCATAACTATAAATTTTTTTTACCATTTGCCCTGTCAAACTTCCTGGAAAAATAATAAATTTAGTAGAGTTATCAATTTCTTTTATTATTTTTTCAAAATTATTTAAACCAGTTTTTAAATTTAAATCAATAATTTCTTCATCTTTATTTATTAAACAAATAGTATCTTTTTTTAAAATAAAATTAGTCATTACTTGATTAAATATACTAGAAACATCAGGTAAATTAAAAAGATGAATCTGATGAAGTGTTTTTTTTACTACTTTATCCATTTGATTAGATACAGCAGCACCAGTTGCAATAATAGCTGAGTCACTAATATGAGGAGCTGATGATGAAATTCTATTTAATGCTCCATCAATAAAGACTTTTTGACATCCTATTGATAACATAAATTCACAAATTTTTTTAATTCTTTTAGTTGAATTTGGCCCTGCTAATTGAATAGTTCCACTTGAACGTACTTTCCCTACAATATATGTTCCTAAATAACTTTTAGAATCTAAGATTTTTAAAATTTCTATTTCAGCATCAGATTTTTTAACATAAAAATCTAAGGTAACTATAATAGTTTCAGGCTCAACAAAAATTTCTGGTTTTGATGTATTTGTAACGCTATCTTTTTTTTCACCATCTCTACCAATAGAAGTTACACCTATTTTAATTTTTTTTTCAAATCCTTCTTCTAATAAAGAATTTAAAACCTCTGTTTTTCCAGCATTTTTAGCTAATCCAATAATAGATATTATTTTTTTATCATGTTTTATTAAATCAAGTAATGACATATAACTCCTTTACTTTTTATGTCTGTTTTCTCTTTCTAAATTTTTCAAATCTAAAGACACTTTATTACCTCTTAATAAACCTTGTACTCCTGTTGTATTTTTATCCCGCTTTTTAGATTCTTCAGATTGCTTTTCTTCATATTTTTTAGGCTCAGCATAAGTTGTAATTACTCCTTCATAATTTCTTAAAACAACTCTATTACTAGTTTGAGAAATTAAATATTGTGGCATTACTGGTATTTTCCCTCCACCACCTGGAGCATCTACTACAAATGTTGGAACACATAATCCAGAAGTATGACCTCTTAATCCTTCAATAATTTCAATTCCTTTAGCAACAGGAGTTCTAAAGTGAGATATACCTCTAGATAAATCGCATTGATATATATAATAAGGTCTAACACGAGTTTTTACTAATTGGTGTACTAAATCTTTCATTATATGAACATCATCATTAATCCCTTTTAAAAGTACTGACTGATTTCCTAAAGGAATACCTGCATTTGCCATAACTCTACAAGCTTTTTTAGAAGTCTCAGTAATTTCTTTTGGATGATTAAAATGTGTATTTAACCAAACTGGATGATATTTCTTAATAATATCCATTAAATCCTTAGTCATACGTTGTGGTAAAACTACAGGTGTTCTAGAACCAATTCTTATCATTTCAACATGATCTATTGCACTTAACTTTTTCAAAATCTTTTCTAACTTTTCATCACTTATTAAAAGCGCATCTCCACCAGATAATAAAACATCTCTTACTTCTTTAGTTTCTTTAATATAATCAATTGCCTTTTCAATATTTTCCATAGGAACTGAAGCATCTTTATCTCCAGCAAATCTTCTTCTAGTACAATGTCTACAATACATTGAACATTGGTCCGTAACTAAAAGCAATACTCTATCTGGATATCTATGAGTTAAATTATCTACAGGTGAATCAGCGTCTTCATGTAAAGGATCAAGCATATCAGTCCCAGAAACAAGAGTTTCGTTTTTTGATGGTACTGCTTGTAACCTTACAGGACAATTAGGATCGTCTGGGTCCATTAATGTTGCATAATAAGGTGTTATTGCCATTCTTAATTCTTTTAAAGCTTCTTTTATACCTTCTTCTTCTTCTTTAGAAATATTTATGACTTTTTTTAAAGTTTTTACATCAGTTATTCTATTTCTTACTTGCCATTTCCAATCATCCCATTGTTCTTGGCTAACGTCTTTCCATAAATCGATTGATTTGTAGTCTCGCATAAACTCCCCCTTAAATTTTAAGCATAATATTCTTCATAAACTTTTCGTAAATCTTTAGACTCTCTCATTATATTTAAAGCAATTTTTGCATGTCCTTTAGCATAACCATTTCCTATTATCATCTTTGTATCTCGTCCTACTCCTTCAGCTCCTAGTGCTGCCTTTGTAAAACTTGTTGCCATTGAAAAAAAGTATATTAAACCATCATTTTTTGTCGCTAATATACAACTCATCTCTGTATCTTTAACATTTACACAATTTATTGTTATATCTGCTAATTTATCTTTAGTTACTTTTTTTACCTTTTCCATTACTTCTACTGGATTTGTTGCATCTGCTTTTATATACTCATCTGCTAAATTTAAACTCTTTACTTTTTCTATTTTCTTTTCAGAATGCCCTAAGCATATTACTTTGCCAGACTCTCCTACTTTTTTCTTTGCTTCATATAAACAAAGCATTCCTGATTTTCCTGTTGCTCCTATTACTAATACTGTATCTCCTTTTTTTACTAATCTCTTTGTTTGAGCTGGTGCTCCTGCTACATCTAGTACAGAAAGTGCTAAGTTTTTAGGCATATCTTTTGGTAATTTTGCATATATTCCACTTTCAAAAAGTATTGCCTTACCCTTTATATCTACTTGGTCAATTTCTGGTCTAACTTCTTTTATCTTTTCAATTTTTAAAGGTGTTAAAGATAAAGATACTAAAGTAGCTATTTCATCTCCTTTTTTTAAATCAATTTTATCTTTTAATTTCGGACCTATCTTTTCAATCTCTCCTATTAACATTCCACCAGAACCTGTTACTGGATTGTGATGTTTACCTCTTTTCTTTACTATTTCTAACATTTTCTCTTTCATCTTTTTTATCGATCCATTAGCTTGTTTTTTTATTTGTGTAAAACTAGCTGAATCAATATTTAAAGTTTTTACATTAATCAATATCTCATTATCATAAATCTCCATTGTATTATCAATTTTTTCAGCTGGCTGTGGCAAGCCTCCTTTAGGCTTTATACTTCTATGAGTACCATATTTACATCCTGTTTTAATAACGTCCCCCTCCTTTTTAGAATCTTTTGAATTTTCTCAATTTATACCTACTTATATAACATGCAAAATAAATGCCAAAAAAATATGTGTTTTAAGCCTATTTATAACCAAAAAAAATATTAAGTGCCGAAATTTAATCTTTTTAAAAGATAATTTCTTAACTTAATAGATTTAAGAGATATTATATTTTTTAAGTTTGTATTGTAAGGTCTGTCTTGGAATACTTAATAATCTAGCAGCTTTAGAAGTGTTTTTATTTGCTTTTTTATATGCTAATTGAATAAATTCTTTTTCTTTTTTTTCTAAAGTATTTTGTAAATTAAATTTAGAAAAATTAATTTTTGATTTATCTTTATTTTTCTTAACAATAGAATTAGGCAAATCATTTAAACCTATTTCTTCTTGATCAGTTAAACTTACAGTACTTTTAATAATATTTTCTAATTCTCTTACATTACCAGGCCAATCATGACTTATAAGAATGTCTTTTGCTTCTTTAGAAATACTTTGAATATTTTTATACATTTCTTTATTAAACTTTTTAATAAAATATTTAGTTAATAACTCAATATCCTTTGGTCTATCTTTTAAATCAGGCAATTCAATCATAAAAGTATTCAGTCTATAAAAAAGATCTCTCCTTAATGTATTATTTTCAACCGCTTTTAAAGGATCTACATTTGATGCTGCAATTACTTTAACATTAACCTGTCTTGGTTTAGTTCCTCCAATTCTTCTTACCACTCCATTTTCTAAAACCCTTAATAGTTTTGCTTGTAGTTCAATAGGCATAGAGTTAATTTCATCTAAAAATAAAGTCCCACCATCAGCAAGCTCAAATATTCCTACTCTATCAATTGCTCCTGTAAAACTACCTTTTTTAGTACCAAATAAAATCCCTTCTAATAAATTACTAGGCAAAGCAGCACAATTTTGAGCAATAAATGCATCTTGTTTTCTATCAGAATTATTATGAATAGCTTGTACTAATAATTCTTTACCTGTTCCTGTATTTCCATAAACTAATACATTCATTGATGTTTTAGAAACCTTTTTAGCTAAATTTTTAGCCTCTATCATCTCAGGGTCTTGTGTTATAATATCATTAAAATCATAATATTGCATTTCATCTTCATTATCATCTTTTCCATAAACAATTCTTTGAAGCTGACCAACTTGGTCACTTAATTTTTTAACCTCAGTAATATTATTTGATATTTCAACTGCACCAATTAATTCATTTTCTTTTATGATTGGATATGTAGAATTTAATGTTATTACTTTTTTCCCTTTATAAGTTAAATATTCTTGATGATTATCAACAATTTTAACTTGCTTATCTAATACTTTTAAAAGTGTCGAGTTATCTTTATCTAAATTAGGATATATTTCTGTTATATGCTTCCCTAAAGAATCAGATATATCAATATCATCAATCATTGCTGCCTTTTTATTACAAAAAACTAATATCCCTTTTTTATCAACTAACTGAACTCCATCATTAATACAATTTAATAATTTTGTGAAATTTTCATCTTTTAAAATACGATCCAATCAAACTCCCCCTTAAATATTAAGTGCTGAATTTTCATCATATTTATTATATTATAAATTTACACAATATTCAAAAAATATTTTTATTTAAAAAAAATCTTTTAGCAAAAGCTAAAAGATTAATTAATTTTCATTTCAATTAAATTTTTTGATATAACTAATTCAGCTTCAGTTTTTTCCTTAATCTCTTCTACAGTTACATCAGGATGTTTTTCAGTTAATACTATTTTTCCATCTTTTATTTTCATAACTCCCATTTCTGTAACTATCATATCAACTTCTTTAGTAGCTGTTAATGGAAGACTACATTCTTTTAAAATTTTCTTTTTTCCTCTAGACATATGAGTCATAGCAATTATTACATTTTTAGAACCTGTAACTAAATCCATAGCTCCACCCATTCCAGGAACAAATTTATTTGGTATCATCCAATTTGCTAAATTACCTTGTTGGTCTACTTGCAATGCTCCTAGTACTGTATAATCAACATGTCCTCCACGGATTATACTAAAAGAAATTGAGCTATCAAAAAATGCAGCATTTTTTCTTATTGTTACAGGTTGACCTCCAGCATTAGTTAAATTTGGATCTTCTTTACCTTTTTCAGGACTTCCTGCCATTCCAATAAATCCATTTTCTGACTGAAGTATAATATTAATTTCATCATCAACATAATTTGCAACTAAAGTTGGTAAGCCTATTCCTAAATTAACAACATCACCATCTGAAAATTCTTTAGCAACTCTTTTAGATATGATTTCTTTCATTTCTTTTTTATCCATCTGCTCCTCCTTTAACTATATAATCTACAAAAATATGTGGTGTATCTACATTATTAGGATCTATATCTCCAATTTTTACAATTTCATCAGTCTCTACTATAACTTGATCAGCTGCCATTGCAATAATAGGATTGAAATTTCGAGCAGATTTATCATATATTAAATTACCACTTTCATCAGATTTATAAGCTTTCACTAATGCAAAATCAGCTTTTAAAGGTAGTTCAATTATATATTTTTCACCTTGAATTTCTATAGTTTCTTTACCATCTTCTACCATAGTTCCAATACCTGTAGGAGTAAGTACTCCTCCTAAACCAGCACCTTGAGCTCTAATTTGTTCTATTAGAGTTCCTTGAGGAATTAAATTAACATCAATTTCACTAGCATTCATTTGTTTTCCAGTTTCTTTATTAGTACCTATATGTGAAGTATAAACTTTTGATACTTGTTTGTTAGAAATCAATTTTCCATAACTTTTATTCTCAAATGCTGTATCGTTAACAATTAATGTCAAATCTTTTACATCTTTATCTATCAAACCATCAATCAATGTATCAGGAGCACCTACACCTAAAAATCCTCCTATCATTAATACACTTCCATCTTTAATAAATTTTAATACATTATCAATTGATTTTAACTTTTCCATAATTCCTCCCTAACTAATCTCTTTTTACTACAACAGCTTCTCCCATACCGCCACCTATACATAAAGTAGCTAAACCATGTTTAGAATCTCTTTTTTTCATCTCATGTAATAAAGTCACTAAAATTCTTGCTCCACTAGCACCAATTGGATGACCTAAGGCAATTGCACCACCATTAACATTTACTTTACCAGGGTCTAAATTTAATTCTTCAATCACTGCTAAAGATTGAGAAGCAAATGCTTCATTAGCTTCTATCAAATCTATTGAATCAATAGATAAATCAGCTTTTTTTAATGCCTTCTTAGTTGCTGGAACTGGACCTATACCCATAATTTCTGGAGATACTCCTGCTGAAGCATGAGAAACAATTGTAGCTAAAGGTTTAATATTTAACTTATCAGCTTTTTCTTTACTCATAACAATTAAAGAAGCTGCCCCATCATTAATACCTGAAGAACTACCAGCTGTAACTTTACCATCTTTTTTAAATGCAGGTCTTAATTTTTCTAAACCTTCAATAGTTGCATTATATCTAATATGTTCATCTTTTTTAAATTCTTTTGGTTCCTTACGTCTTTGAGGAATCATAACAGGAACTATTTCATCTTGAAATTTATCATTTTCTTGTGCTCTTTGAGCTTTATTTTGACTTTTAACTGAAAATTCATCCATTTCTTTACGACTAATATCCCATTTTTGAGCGATATTTTCTGCAGTAACTCCCATATGATAATCATTAAAAACATCCCAAAGTCCGTCTTTAACCATTACATCATATAATTCACCATTACCCATTTTTTGTCCCCATCTTGCTTTTTTCATTAAGTAAGGAGCCATTGACATATTTTCAGTTCCACCAGTTACAACTATTTCATTATCTCCTGCTAAAATCGATTGTACAGCTAATGAAACAGTTTTTAAACCAGAACCACAAATCATATTAATAGTAGTCGCAGGAACCTTTACTGGTAGACCTGCTTCAATTGAGCATTGTCTTGCAATACCTTGACCATAACCTGCTTGTAAAACTGAACCGAAAAAGACTTCGTCTATATCATTTTTATCAATTCCAGTTCTTTTTAAGTTTTCTTTGATACAAGTTGATCCTAATTTTACTGGATTTACATTTTTTAAACTTTTACCAAATGCTCCTATTGGTGTTCTAACAGCACTTGCAATAACAACTTCTTTCATTATTTATCCCCCTTTATATTTAAAATTTTTCTAGCCTCATCTGGCGTAGCAATTTCTCTTCCTAACTCTTTAGCTATTCTTACTATCCGTTTAACTAATTGTGCATTAGATTTAGCAATTTCACCTTTTTTATAATATATATTATCTTCAAAACCTACTCTAACATGCCCACCTAAAATGATTGCCATAGTCGCAAGTGGTAATTCATGTCTCCCAATTCCGGCAACTGTCCAAGTCGAATCTTTAGGTATAATCTCTACCATATGCATTAAATCCTTAGGTGTTGCTGGACAAGCACCAGGAACACCTAAAACAAAGTCAAAATGTAGTGGCTTTTTTATTAAATCCTTTTTAATTAATCGCAAAGCATTTCTTATCATTCCACGTTCAAAAACTTCTATTTCTGGTTTAACTTTGTTTTTTTTCATTTTTTTAGCAAATTTTTCAATATATTCAGTTGGATTCTTAAATATATCATTACCAAAATTACAAGTACCACAACTTAAAGTAGCCATTTCTGGTTTTAAATCAACTGGTTGTAATCTTTCTTCAGGAGTATGCCAAACTGCTCCTCCTGTAGATGGTTGAAATATAATATTACTTCTTTTTTCAATTTCATCTTTAATTTTTTCATAAACATCATATGATTGAGTAGGATTTCCTTCATTATCTCTAGCATGAACATGAACAATACTTGCTCCAGCTTCATAACATTCTTTTGAAGATTTACCAATTTCTTTTGGAGTTATAGGTAAATTAGGTTGAACATCTCTACTGACTTCTGCACCAGTTAACGCAGCTGTAATTATTAATTTATCCACGTTACCTCCTAATATTCTTTACTTATAATTTCAAATCCTTTTTCTACAATAGATAAAGCTTTTTTTATATCTTTATCAGTATGTCTATAAGCTACATATCCATGATGATATGGTTGAATAAATAAACCTCTTCTAATAGTTTCAGTATAAAATCTTTTACGTCTTTCTTTATATTTATCATCAACTTTATTAAAAGTTATAAATGACATAGGTGCTATACCTGTTATATCAACTGGAACATCATATTTTTTAGCTAACTCTTTACAACCTTCTAAATATTTTTCACCTTTTTCCCATACTTTTTCGATTACGTTATCTCTTTCAATAATTTCAATTGTTTTTAAAGCTGCTACCATTTCTAAACTATTTGGGAAAAATGTAGAACTTACAAAAACTTCTTTTTCTAAAACTTTCATTATTTCTTTTTTACCTACTACTGCACTAATTGGATATCCATTTGCCATCGCTTTACCAAAAACACTTAAGTCTGGAGTAACACCATAATATTCTTGAGCTCCTCCTAGAGCCATTCTAAAACCTGTTCTTATTTCATCAAATATTAAAATTACACCGTATTCATCTGCTAAATCTCTTACGTTTTGTAAATAACCTTCAGGTGGTTTTACCATAGGTTTAGCTAAAGGATGACCAAAAGGCGTCATTATTATACAAGCTGTATCTTCAGCATGTTTTTCTAAAAGATCTTTCAATTGATCAATATCACCAAATTTGAATCCATAAGTCATATCTAAAATTTCTTCAGGAACTCCACCTTCTACTTCTACACACCAATCGTGCCATCCGTGATATCCACATCTTAAAACTTTTTTCTTTTTTGAAAATCCTCGAGCAATTCTAACAGCCATTGTAGTGCCATCAGATCCAGTTTTAGCTAAAACTGCCATCTCTGCTGAAGGAATTATATCTATAAGTTTTTTTTCTAATTTATTTTGAACTTCTTGAATCATCGTAAAACAAAATCCTTTATCCATTTGTTTTTTTACTGCTTCATTAATTTCATCTTCTTTATAACCTAATATAATAGGTCCATATGCACATAACATATCTATATAGTCATTACCATCGACATCTACAATATGTCCGTCATATCCATGATCAATAAAAATTGGATATTCACCTGGAACAAAATTATAAGGTCTTCTTATACCTAAGCAACCACCTGGTGTTAAATCTTTAGCCTCTTCAAACATTTTTAAAGATTTTTCTAAATTTAATTTTTCCATTTTTCCCCCTAATTCTTAAGCATAATATTCTTCATAAACTTTTCGTAAATCTTTAGACTCTCTCATTATATTTAAAGCAATTTTTGCATGTCCTTTAGCATAACCATTTCCTATTATCATCTTTGTATCTCGTCCTACTCCTTCAGCTCCTAGTGCTGCCTTTGTAAAACTTGTTGCCATTGAAAAAAAGTATATTAAACCATCATTTTTTGTCGCTAATATACAACTCATCTCTGTATCTTTAACATTTACACAATTTATTGTTATATCTGCTAATTTATCTTTAGTTACTTTTTTTACCTTTTCCATTACTTCTACTGGATTTGTTGCATCTGCTTTTATATACTCATCTGCTAAATTTAAACTCTTTACTTTTTCTATTTTCTTTTCAGAATGCCCTAAGCATATTACTTTGCCAGACTCTCCTACTTTTTTCTTTGCTTCATATAAACAAAGCATTCCTGATTTTCCTGTTGCTCCTATTACTAATACTGTATCTCCTTTTTTTACTAATCTCTTTGTTTGAGCTGGTGCTCCTGCTACATCTAGTACAGAAAGTGCTAAGTTTTTAGGCATATCTTTTGGTAATTTTGCATATATTCCACTTTCAAAAAGTATTGCCTTACCCTTTATATCTACTTGGTCAATTTCTGGTCTAACTTCTTTTATCTTTTCAATTTTTAAAGGTGTTAAAGATAAAGATACTAAAGTAGCTATTTCATCTCCTTTTTTTAAATCAATTTTATCTTTTAATTTCGGACCTATCTTTTCAATCTCTCCTATTAACATTCCACCAGAACCTGTTACTGGATTGTGATGTTTACCTCTTTTCTTTACTATTTCTAACATTTTCTCTTTCATCTTTTTTATCGATCCATTAGCTTGTTTTTTTATTTGTGTAAAACTAGCTGAATCAATATTTAAAGTTTTTACATTAATCAATATCTCATTATCATAAATCTCCATTGTATTATCAATTTTTTCAGCTGGCTGTGGCAAGCCTCCTTTAGGCTTTATACTTCTATGAGTACCATATTTACATCCTGTTTTAATAACGTCCCCCTCCTTTTTAGAATCTTTTGAATTTTCTTAATATACATCTGCTTATATTATATGCAAAATTGATTCCAAAAAAATCCCCTTTATTATATGATTATAAGTAAAAAATAGATAATTAGTGCCTAATTTTAGGCACTATAAATCATTGATAACTTCTAAAATATCTTTTTTATTAAAACTTAAATTAACTTTATCACTTTTCATAATATTATTTATTATTTTTCGTTTTCTTAATTGAATTTTATAAATATTTTCTTCTATTGAATCTTTCATTAAAATTTTATAGACATTAACAGTATCTTTTTGACCAATTCTATGAGCTCTATCAGTGGCTTGGTCTTCAACTGCTGGATTCCACCATGGATCTAAGTGTATTACAGTATCTGCTTTTGTTAAATTTAATCCAGTGCCTCCTGTCTTTAAAGAAATTAAAAATATATCAATAGATTTCTTTTTAAAGTTATCAATTACTTCTTTTCTTTTAGATACTTTTGTCTGTCCATCTAAATATGAAAATTTAATATTTTTTTTCTTAAGTAATTTTTTTACTATTTTCAACATTGAAGTAAATTGAGAAAAAATAAGAATTTTATGATTCCCGTCTATAAGTTCTTCAATAAGTTCTTCTAATAATATTATTTTTCCACTCTTTTCATTATAATTTTCAACAAATAAACCTGGATCACAACATATCTGTCTAAGTCTAGTTAGAAAACTTAAAATCTGAATTTGAGATGTTTCTTTATTATCCATTTCATCTAATTTCTTTTTCATCTGTAATAAGTAACTGTTATATATCTTATTTTGCTTTTCTTTCATTTCACTATATAAAATTGTTTCTATTTTATCTGGTAATTCATCTAATACTTCTTTTTTAGAACGTCGCAAAATAAAAGGACTAACCTTTTTTAAAAGTAAATCATAATTATTATTATCAACGTATTTATCAATAAATTGTTTTTTATCTATTAAATAGCCAGGCATAATAAATTCAAATATTGACCATAATTCTACTAAATCATTTTCAATAGGAGTTCCAGTTAAAGCTAATCTATAATTTGCTTTTATTTCTTTTACTGATTTAGAAGTTTTAGTTTGATAATTTTTTATATATTGAGCTTCATCAATAATAAAATACTCGAATTTATAATCTTTATAATAATCTATATCTCTTCTAATAAGTGGATATGTTGTTATTATAAGATCATAGTCATTTATCTTTTCAATCTTTTTTCTTCTTTCATCTTTTTTTCCATGAACTAAAAGAATTTTTTTATCATATCCAAATTTTCTAAATTCACTTTCCCAATTATAAATCAAACTAGATGGAACTACAATTAAATTTTTTTCATTAATATCTTTCAAAAGTGAAATGACTTGGACTGTTTTACCTAAACCCATTTCATCTGCTAATATACCACCTAATTTACACGTTTTTAATAACTTTAGCCATTTTACACCTTCTATTTGATAATTTCTTAACCTATCTTCTAGCTTATTAACATAAATATCTTCTTTATGAAAATTTTTTATTTTTTCTAAAATTTTACTATATTCGTGTTTATCATTTATTTTAATATTTTTGCTATCAATATTTGATAATGCATATGCTGCTTTATATTTGTTTAAAGATATTTCTTCTTTTTCATTATCCAATTTTACGTTATCAAATAAACTTTTAAGATTTTTAAATTCTTCAGTATCTAAATCAATCATTGTTTTTTCATTTAATTCAATAAATTTTTCTTTTTTCTTTATCGAATTAAATATATTAATTAATTCATCTTTATTAAACTGATCAATTTGAAATTCTAAACTCAATAAATCATTATTCCCTTTTTTTATATCTAAATCAATATTTTTTATTTTTTTAAAATAATTCTTAAATTTTTGAGTATAAAAAACACTTATATTTTTATCTTTTTCTAATTTTTTTAATTCTTCTTTATAAAAATTATAAATTTTTTCTGAATTTTTTAAAATATATTTATTTTTAACCTTATTAAAACCAAATGATTTTAATAAAATTTGAATATAATCCTTTGCTTCAATTAATTTCTCTTTATCATCAACAATATATTTTCCTTCAACCTCTTCTTTTTTAAATTTAAATTTAGCAACAATTTTTTTACCTTTTGTTAATAAGAAAAGCTCTGAAATATAATTAGGTTTTTGAATTTCTTTTTCTAAGCTATTTTTTATTTTAAAATTTTCTGTAAAGTCTTTATTATAAGCTAAATCAATAAACTTCTTTATATGTTTTTTGTCAATTATCTTTTCAAATTTCTTATCAAAAATTTTTAATAATCTTTTTTTATTATCTGATCTTAAAACTACTAAATTCTTTTTATTTAAATATATTTCTAATTTACCAAAAACAAACTTAGTAGATTTCTTTAATTTTTTTGATTTGAAAAGTAAATTATCTTCTTTTTTTTCTATACTTAAAAATATATCATTTTCTAATGTAACTTTAATATCTTTATATTTTTTATTTTTATATTTTATAAATATGGAATTATTTATAAATTTTAAAATAGAATAAAATTTATCATAAGATAATCTTATTTTACTTTTTAAAAAAAATTTTTTATTTAATTCTGCTAATATATCAAAAATTCTTTGATCATTTATTTTTAAAGAATCACTTTTTTTATCATAAATTATTTTATCATTTATTATAAATTTATTTTCATCACTACTTAAAAAATTTATAAACTCAATCAAATCAATAAGACTATTTTCTATAAAACATTTAATATAAATTTTATCCTTGAATTCAAAATAATAATTTAAAATTTTATTATCTTTATTTTCTTGATTTTTGTTATAATTAGAAACTTTTTTTATATAATTTTCTATTGATTCATTAGATGGTTTAATATTTTTAGATATTAAATCTGGTGAAAATCTTTTGACAAATTTATCTTTTTTTAAATATTTATTTTTGTAAGTAAATAATGCTTTTAAAGTATGTATACAATACTCATTTTCTTTTTTATCTTTACAAGTACACGATATTCTTTTAATACTATTTTTATCTTTTATATTTATTTGAACAGTATATATATTATTATTTTCTAATACAGAAAAATAATATATATTATTTAATTTTGTAATATTTTTCACTTTAATACTTTTATTATTTATATTTACATCATTTTTTTCTAAAATATCATTTACTTTCAAAATAATTCTCCTCTATTAGGTATCCTCATTACTTATATCTTATATTGTATCATAAAATTTTATGTATTTAAAAATGGACTTGAAAAAAATCAAGTCCATATAATTTATTTTTTATTTAAAATTTCAATAGCTTTTTTAAGTTGTGTATCTTTAGTAATATCTAAGTTTTCACTAAAATATACATCTTTTGGTAAATCTACTTTTATATCAGGCTCTATACCTTTATTATGAATATAATTCCCATTTGGAGTAAAATACTGTGAAGTTGTTAACTTATAAGCTGTTCCATCTCCAACTTCTATAACACTTTGAACTATACCTTTTCCAAATGTTTTATGTCCAATAATTGTTCCAGCAGATAAATCTTTAATAGCTCCTGTTAAAATCTCTGAAGCTGAAGCTGATCCTTCATTAACTAATACAGTTATTGGAAGATCAATTTTGTTAGAATCTGAACTAAACTCTCTTTTATTCCCTTTTCTATCTTTAGTATATACAATTAAATTTTTTCCTAATAATCTATCTGCTATTTCAATTACTTCTCTTAAAGAACCACCTGGATTATTTCTTAAGTCTATTATTAATCCATTTACTTCTTTATCTAATAATTTATTTAAATTTTGATTAAATTCATCAGAAACTTTTTGATCAAACATATTAATTCTTAAATATCCTAAATTTTCTCCCACTACTTTTGACTTTACGGATTTTAAAACAATATTTTCTCTTATAATCTTTACATTAAAAGTCTCGTTTCCTCTTTTTATTTTCAATTCAACCTCTGTATCAGGTTTTCCTTTCATTATATCAATAGCTTTATCCATTTTATCAGCATATACTTTGATTCCATTAGCCTCAAGTATTTTATCTCCTGATTTTAAACCAGCCTCATCACCGGGAGTATTTGCAATTGGTGAAACAATATTAATTAAATTATCATCATCGGGAGATACTATAACACCAATTCCTCCATAACTTCCACTATTCATTTCATTAAAATCTTTATATTCTTCCTTTGACATATAAACTGAATAAGGATCATCTAAACCTTTAAATAAACCATGTAATAAGCCATTATTTAATTTATCTGAATCAACTTCTTTATAAAATTCTTCTTTTATATTTTTCCTTAATTTATCTATTTTTGAATATCTTTTTTCTAAACTTTTTAAATCATAATATTCATTTTTAGAAATAATAATAGTTGAACCTAAAGGTATTTCTAAAAAATTGGCCAATGTCAATGTTGAGATACTAGTTAATAAAATTACTACTAAAATTATTGCTATAAATTTTTTTTTCTGCATATATTCCTCCATCTATCCATCTAATTTTTCAAAAAGTTCATAGGATCTTTATAATCTCCATTAACTCTAACTTCAAAGTGCAAGTGAGGACCAGTAGACGCACCAGTTGTTCCACATCTTGCAATAGTTTGACCAACATTTACCTCTTGTCCTGTATTTACATTAATGGAAGAAAGATGTCCATACAATGTAACATAATCGCCTCCGTGGTCAATCATAACAGCTTTTCCATAAGTACCTAGCCAATCAGCATAAATAATCGTACCACTTTGAGAAGCGACTATAGATTTACCCCAATTTGCGCCTATATCTAGACCAGTATGCATTTTTTTAGTCTTATATATAGGATGAATTCTATTTCCAAACGATGATGTGATTTTACGAGAACTTGGAACAGGCCAAAGCATCTCTCCACCTACATATTCCTTTTTAGACTCTAAATTTTTAATTATTTGAGTTACTCGATTTGCATCTTGTTCTAGTCTATCTTCTAATACCTTTAAAGCTTTTTCATTTTTTTTCAATTCATTTTTTTTAATTCTTAATTGAGTTACTTCATTAGATAGTTTTTTATTTTTCTTTTCAACTACTAATTTAGAATTTTCTAAAGATGCTTTTTTGTTTTCTAAAGATGCTTTTAAATTTTTTATCTCTTCTATTTTACTTTTTATATCTTTTATTAAGTTTTGATCGTGTTCAACAATTTTTTGTACCATATCAATTCTTGTCAATAAATCTTTAAAATTATTAGAACCTAAAAGGACTTCAATATATCCTGTTTGACCAGATTTATACATAATTCTAATTCTTTTTTCTAAAGTATCTCTTTTATTTTCAAGATTTTTTTCTTCCTTTACAATCTTTTGTTCAGTTTCTTTTATTTCCTCTTTTGTAGTTTTAATTTTATTATTTAATTGTTTTATCTGTTGGTCATATTTACGGATATTTGATTCTATATCCTGCATTTGATCAATAAGACCATTTTGTTGAGATTCATTTATTTCAATTTTAGTATCAATTTCTCTTAATTTATCTTCCAATTCTTTTAATTGCCTTTTTCTTATTCCTACTTCATCAGAAGAAAAAACAATTGTAGTTAACAATAAAAAAATTAAACTTACTATAATAGTTTTTTTCATGATTTCTCCTTAGACTTCTAGATATTTTCTTATTGATGTCAAACTTCCTAACGCGCCTATTCCACAACCTATAGTTATAAACAATACAAATATATCACTAAAAATAGCTTGAGGACGTTCTAAATACGCAGCTATTAAAGCAAAAAAAGAATTATTATATATACTAAAAGTATATTGATAAATATAATACATAAGTCCACTAGATAATAAAGCACCTATTAAACCTAAAATAGTCCCTTCAAGAATAAAAGGCCATCTAATAAACCAACTAGTAGCACCAACATATTTCATAATATTTATTTCTTTTTTTCTAGCATTCATAGCTAACTTTATTGTATTACTTATTATAAATGTAGAAATTCCTACTAAAATTAAAATTAAAATCATTCCAATATTTTTAATATAATTTGAAATATGAATTAATTTACCTATAGTATCTTTATCATATTTAATTTCTTCAATACCATTAAATTTGTTTACTTGATTTACTATAATATCTGAATACTCAATTTTATCTAAAGAAATTTCTAAGGTATTTGGCAAAGGGTTATCTTCAAGTCCTTCTAATAAATAAGCATTATCTCCCCAACTATTTTTGTATTCATTCAACGCCTTATTTTTAGACTTAAATCTAACATTTTTTACACCTTTAAAATCTTTAATTTGAGTCTTAATCTTTTCAATTTGCTCACCTTCTACTTGATCATCTAAATATACAGCTATAACATTAAATTGTTCCTTAGCTCCTTGCGAAAAATTATTAATATTTACAACTAATGCAAATATTATACCTAAAATCATTAAAGTTGCAGCAACTGATGTTATAGAAGCAAGCCCCATCAAACGGTTACGCCATAAGTTTTTAAAAGTTTCTTTAATCGTATATTTAACCTTCATAGCCGTAACCTCCATTTACTTCATCTCTTATAACTTCACCTTTTTTTAATTCAATAACTCTCCTTTGCATAATATCAACAACTTCTTTATCATGAGTTACCATTATAATAGTAGTTCCTCTTCTATTTACTTGTCTTAATATTTTCATAATTTCCCAAGATGTTTCTGGATCTAAATTCCCAGTAGGTTCATCAGCTATTAAAACTTTAGGATTATTAATAATTGCTCTAGCAATTGATACTCTTTGCTTTTCTCCACCTGATAATTGATTTGGTCTCATATTTTTTTTCTTTAACAATCCAACAATGCCTAAGACCATATCTACCTGAGATCTAATATTTTTTTTCGAAACAGCATTAGTAATTTCTAAAGCAAAAGCCACATTTTCATAAACTGTTTTTTTAGGAAGTAATCTAAAATCTTGAAAAACAACGCCTATTTTTCTTCTTAAATAGGGAATCTTTCTTCTATGAATTTTTGTAATATCTTTACTATCAAGATATAATCTCCCACGAGTAGGCTCTAATTCCTTTAAAATCAATTTAACAAAAGTAGATTTTCCTGCACCACTTTCTCCAATTAAAAAAACAAATTCTCCTTTTTTAACTTCAATATCTATATTTTTTAAACCAATAACACCATTTTTATATTTTTTTGTTAATTTTCTAAATTTAATCATTAATTTCTCCTTTATATACTTACTTTCTTTATTTTATCATATATAATAAAAAAATTAAGTATTGTCATGAAATTTTAATATTTTTTTTATAAAAAAAAGAGTTAAAAACTTTTAAATTTTTAACTCTCAAGAAATTTTATTTATTTTTATCTTCTTTATCTCCATTTTCTTCCTCTTCATCATCTCCATTTTTAGATAATTCAACTAATCTTTCATTTACTAAATAGTTAATACTACCTTCAGGGAAATTACCATCTTCATCTTTTTTACCTGCTTTTTTTCCTGTTAATATTTCTATACCTTGGTCAATATGCTCAATTGCATAAATATGGAACTTACCATCTTTTACTGCTTCAATAACTTCATCTTTTAAAACCAAGTTTTTAACATTTTGAACTGGCATCATAACACCTTGTTCTCCATTTAAACCTTTCATTTTACATATCTTATAAAAACCTTCTATCTTTTCATTAATTCCACCAATAGGTTGAATTTCTCCTCGTTGATTAACAGAACCAGTAACTGCAATAGACTGATTAATAGGAACATTTGCTAAAGAAGATAAAATAGCATAAAGTTCTGTACTTGACGCACTATCTCCTTCAATTCCTCCATATAATTGTTCAAATACAACAGAAGCTGTAAATGCTAGTGTTTTATCTTTGGCAAATTTATGACCTAAATAACCAGAAAGGATTAAGACTCCCTTATCATGAATCTTTCCTGATGATCTTACTTCTCTTTCAATATTTACAATTCCTTTTTTACCTTTAAAAGTTGAAACAGTAATTTTATTTGGTTTACCAAAGCTATACTGGCCAGTGGAAATAACAGCTAATCCATTTATTTCACCTACTTTTTTACCACTTACATTTATTAAATATGTTCCTTCATCAAATAATTCTAAAATCTTTTCTTCATATCGATTATCTCTATATTCTTTTCTTTTGATGGTTTTTTCTATACTTTCTTTATTTATAAAATCCAAACCATCCTTTTTACTTATTGAATTTGCCTCTACTAAAATTTCAGTTATAGATTTTAATCTTGCTGATAATTTATTTTTATCAGAAACTAATCTAGTACTATAATCAATTATTTTACCTACACCATCTTTTGTTAAATGTCTTAACTTATTATCTCTACAATATGAACCAATAAATTTTGAAAATTTTAAAACATTTTCTTTTGATCGATCAGTTTCATAATCAAATTCAGCTCTTATTTTAAATAATTTCCCGAATTCTTCGTCATAAGCTGATAGCAAATGATAAATTCTTGGTTCACCTATAACTATAACTTTTAAGTCCATATCTATTGGTTCAGGTTTTATAGTTGAAGCAGAAAAAGCAGAATAAGTAGAATGCATACTTTCAATAGTTACTTTTTCATCTAGCATTGCTCTTTTTAAACCTTTCCAAGCAAAAGGATTTGCTAAAATATCTTTTGCTAAAACAATAAGATAACCACCGTTAGCTCGGTGTAATGCACCATTTTTTATATGTCTAAAATCAGTCTTTTTAACTCCCATCTCTACAGTATATTCAATAGTACCTATTAAATTTTGATAAGTAGGATTAGTTTCAAAAATTACTGGTGCAGAATCCAACTCTGAATTATCAACAAATAAATTAAGTTTATATCTATCAAAAAACTTTTCACTATCTTGTCCTTTAAACATCATCAAAGGATTATCTTGAGATTTTTTATTATTATCATTTATAAATTTAGAAATATGTTCTACAATATCTTCTTCTAAAGAATCCAAATATTTAATTACTGATTTATTATCAGTATATTCATTTCTTAACTCCATTAAATTAAAACTAACTATTCTTCTTCCCATACTTTTATTTAATTCTTTTATATTTTCTCGATATTCTTTTTCTAAACTTCTAATTTTATTAAAATAATCTGCTGTTTCTACCTGTAACTTTTCAGATTTTTCTTTCATTTCTAAATATTCTTCATCACTTAATGAATTATACTCTTCTTCACTCATCGGTTCATCATCCATCAAAGGAATACTTACTATTCCTTTTTCAGTTTGTTTAAACTTAAAATCATAAACACTACCAATTTCATTTAACTCTTCTAAAATTTCTTTAGTTTTATTTTTATATTTAACATAAATCTCTTTTTTAGCATTTTCATATTCTTTACTAACAAAATAATCTTCAATTTCTTTTCTTAAAAAAGCAATTGTTTCATAAATTTGCTCAATAAACTTTTTTCCTTTACCATTTTCAACTTTTATAACTACTGAATTATGAGAATCTTCAAAATCACTTCCATAAATATAGTCATCAGGTGGAGCTTGTTTACTTGCAATTTTTTCAGTAACTCTTTTTACAAAAGTAGACCTTCCACTTCCCCAAGTTCCTGCAACATAAACATTAAATCCTTTTTTGTTAATATCTAGCCCTATATCTAAAGCTTCCTTTGCTCTGTCTTGACCAATAATATCATTTAATTCTTCTAATTCTTTTGTTGTTTCAAAATTTAGTTCATCTAAATCACAACAACTTTTTAATTTTTCTACATTAACTTTTGTTTTATCTTTCATTAAATATCCCTCCTAAACTTTTTATACCCAATTAATTTAAATAAATCACAAAAAACAAAAAAATGGTAAATTATTTAAATAATTTACCAAATTTAGTATAAAATTTGTATTATAATTTGCCTGAATATTTTTTATCTTCCCCCATAATATGACGTAAAAGCCATTCTACTAAAGAATCATAAATCTTCTTAGCAGTTTTTCTTTCATCTTCACCAGCATGAAATTTAGACATTTCGTGTTTAACATTTGCAACAAACTCCTCATGAATTTCCTTATGTTCATCAATCAATTCATAATTAGATTTTTCAAAATCTTTTTCTTCATTTTTAAAGTGAAACTCTGTATAATCTAAAATTTCATCAAATACGTTATTAACCTCATCAAAAAGTATATCAGGATGAATAGTATCATCTTTAATAACTTCTTCAAGTTTATTAATTATTCTAATCCATTCTTTATGTTGATTATCAAACTTATCATAACCTACTGTAAATTCTTCTTTCCACTTAAGCATTTTAACCTCCTAAAATTTTGTGTTTTTTATCAATAATAACAATTAATCGAATATTGTTATTATTACAATCAATAGGTAAAAAAAAGTCACTATTTACTAAATAGCGACTCTTATTTAATTAATCAAATTTTAATCCATCAAATTTATCTGCAAATTTATCTCCTAAAGTTAAATCATCTTCTGTATCTTCATTTTGATATGCAGTTTCATCAACAGTATCTTTAATACTTAAACCAATTCTTTCACGGTCTTTTTTAACGTTTAAAATTTTAACATCGATTTCTTGTCCAACTTCTAATTCATCTTCAACATTTTCAACATGTTGATCAGAAATTTGAGAAATATGAACTAATCCTTCGATACCTTTTTCTAACTCTACAAATGCTCCAAAGTCAGTAATTCTTTTTACAAGACCTTTAACAACATCTCCAGTTTTATAATTTTTTTCAACGTTATTCCATGGATTATCATCAAATTTATCTAATTTTAAAGAAACTCTTTCTCTTTCTTTATCTACCTTTAAAACTTTTACATTTACTTTATCACCAGATTTTAAAACTTCTGATGGATGATCAATTCTTTGATAAGACATTTGTGAAATATGGATTAAACCATCGATTCCACCTAAGTCAACAAATGCTCCAAAATCAGCTAATCTAGTTACAGTTCCTTTAACTACATCATCTTTACTTAATGTATTTAAAATCTCTTCTTTTTTAGCATCTAATTCTTCAGACTCAATTGCTTTTCTTGACCCAATTATTCTATTATTATCAAAATCTAATTCTTCGATTCTAACTTCTAATTCTTGGTCAACAAATTGACCTAAGTCTTCAATATATTTAGCACTTATTAAAGATGCTGGAATAAATAATTTAACATCTTTATATACAGCTAAAACTCCACCTTTTACTTCTTTAATAACCTTAACTAAAAGATTAGAATCATTTTCAAAAGCAGCTTTGATTTCTTCTTTAGCAATTTTCTTATCTGCTTTAACCTTTGATAATATTACATTACCATCTTCATCTTCTTCTTTTAAAACAACCACTTTAATTTTTTCACCTTCATTTAAAACTTCAGAAGGATCTGAGTTATCTGTAGTTATTTCACTTTTATTTAAAATTCCTTCAGATGAATAATTAATATCTAAAATAGCTTCTTTATCATTTACTGATATTACTTCACCATTAATTATATCACCTTTTTTTATTTCAGAAATTGACTCTTCAACTTCTTCCATAACATTTTCCATTTTTTCTTCAGTCATTTCAACACCACCTACACTTTTCCATTTATCTTAGTACTTTTTGCACAATATGTGCTTCACAATCGTACTTATTATATCATTAAATTTTTAAATATCAAGCCTTTTTTTAGATTATTGAAATTTTAACCTTTTATTTAATAATATTAAATTTAGAAAAGTTTTAAAACTTATAAAATAAAATTGTTTATAGCTTTACCAGGTGGAATTATTGGTAATACATTTTCGTCAATATCTATGTTACATTCTAAGAGTAAAGGTTTATTTTTATCATAATTTTCCATAATATTTTTTAAATTATCTAAATTATTAACTTTTTTAGAATCAACATTATATGCTTTTGCTAACATTTGATAGTCTAAACTATCATCAATTGTTGTTTCGGCATATCTTTTATCTTGAAACATTTTTTGCCATTGTCTAACCATTCCAAGTGTATTATTGTTTATTAAAACAATTAAAATTGGCAAATCATATTTGTTTATAACTGATAATTCATTACAATTCATCCTAAAAGAACCATCACCTGTAACTAATACTACAGTTCTGTCCTTATTCCCTGCTTTAGCACCTAGTGCTGCGCCTAAACCAAAACCCATAGTCCCTAATCCACCTGAAGTTATAAAACTATCACTAGATTGAAAATTCCAATACTGAGCAGTCCACATTTGATGTTGTCCTACATCAGTAACTACAATCGAATCTTTTTCTACATTTTTATTTACAGTCTGTAAAATATTTTCAGGATGAAAAGCTTGTTTAGAAAATTTTCTCTTTTCTTTATAAGAACTTATTTTTTCTAACCACTCTTGATTATTACTATTTTTTTCAATTTCTTGATTAAATATTTTTAAAACTTCTTTAGCATCTGATTTAATTTTTATTTCTGAAAAAATATTTTTATCTAATTCTGTAGAATCTATATCTATATGAATGACTTTAGCATCTTTAGCAAATTTTTCTGGATCACCAATTACTCTATCACTAAACCTAGCTCCTATTGCAATAATTAAATCTGAATTCATTATTGCTAAATTTGCTTCAGTAAATCCGTGCATTCCAACTAAACCTAAAGAATTCTTATGATCTCTTGGAAAATTTCCAAGACCCATTAATGTATTAACAACTGGTATATTGAATTTTTCAGAAAATTCTAATAATTCTTTTTCAGCATTTGAAGCTTTTACTCCGCCACCAGCATATATAACTGGTTTTTTAGCATTTACAATTTCCTTTAAAGCTTTTTGTACTTTCAATTTATTATTAGCCTTCATTTTAACCTTTTGTTTTAATTTAATATCTAAATATTTTGTTTCTTTATTGAAAATATCTTTTGGAATATCAATAAGTACTGGACCGGGACGTCCACTTTTAGCTATCTTGAAAGCTTCTTTAATTGTTTTTTCTAAATTAGAAACATCTTCTACTAAAAAATTATGTTTAGTAATTGACATTGTTACACCAGTAATATCAATTTCTTGAAATGAATCTTTTCCTAAAATTTTAGAAGGAACTTGACCACTTATAACTACTAAAGGAACCGAATCCATATATGCAGTTGCTATTCCTGTCACTGTATTTGTAGCTCCAGGTCCTGAAGTTACAAAACAAACTCCTACATTTCCAGTCGACCTGGCATATCCATCTGCTGCATGAACAGCTCCTTGTTCATGAGCTGATCTATAATGATTAAAGTTATCATATTGATCGAAAAGTTCATTATATAAAGGTATTACAGCCCCACCAGGATAACCAAAAATATCTTTTACTCCTAGATCTTTTAAAGATCTTAAAACTATTTTTCCTCCATTCATTGCTATATACCTCCTATATACAAACAGCTCCTTGTGAAGCCTTTGATACAATCTTTCTATACTTTTTTAAATAACCTGATAATTCATCATCTGTTTTTACAATTTTATTTTTTCTTCTTTTTTCAATTTCTTTATTATCTATTAATAACTCAATTTTTCCTTTTTCAATATCTATTAAAATTTCATCTCCATTTTCAATATATCCAATAAGTCCATCATCATATGCTTCAGGAGTTATATGTCCTATAGAAGCGCCTTTAGTTCCTCCTGAAAATCTTCCATCAGTTATTAAAGCAACTGAGTCATCTAAACCCATTCCAGCTAAAGAAGAACTAGGAGTTAGCATTTCACGCATACCTGGACCTCCTTTAGGTCCTTCAAAACGTATTACTACTACATCACCAGGTTTAATTTCACCAGATAAAATAGCTTCTACACTTTCTTCTTCTGAGTCAAATACTTTAGCTTTTCCTTTAAACTTTAACATACTATCCAAAACAGCTGATTTTTTAACAACAGCACCTTCTTTTGCTAAGTTACCAAATAGTATTTTTAATCCTCCAGTTTCAGAATACGGATTATCAATATCTTTAATAACTTTAGGATTATTATTTTTTGCTAAATCAATTCTTTTACCTATTGTTTCACTACCAACTGCAAAACAATCTTTATTAATTAGATTTTTCTTATCTAATTCTTTCATAACAGCACTAATACCACCAGCTAAATGTAAATCTTCCATATGTGCATTTCCTGCTGGAGATAATTTGCATAAATTTGGAACTTTAGAACTTACCTCATTAAACATCTCTAAGTTAAGTTTTACTCCTACCTCATTTGCAATTGCCATTAAATGAAGTACTGTATTTGTTGAACATCCTAAAGCCATATCGACAGCTAGTGCATTTTGGAAAGCTTCTTTTGTCAAAATATCTTCTGGTAATATATTATTATCAATTAATGACATAACTTTCATTCCAGCCTTTTTAGCTAAAATTTTTCTACTAGAATAAACAGCTGGTATTGTACCATTTCCTTGTAGTCCAATACCTAAAACTTCTGTTATTACATTCATTGAATTTGCTGTAAACATACCAGCACAAGATCCACAAGTTTCACAAGAAGTATTTTCTAAAACTTTTAAATCTTTTGAACTAATTTTATCATTTTTCATTTTACCTACACCTTCAAAAACACTAGTAAGATCAGTCTTATCTTTGCCTGCTAGCATAGGTCCGCCACTAACAACTACTGTAGGTATATTTAATCTTCCAGCTACCATTAAAGCTCCAGGAACTGTTTTATCACAATTAGGTACTATTACTAATCCGTCTAAGGCATGAGCTTTGGTCATTACTTCAATAGAATCAGCAATAATTTCTCTACTAACTAATGAATATTTCATCCCCTCGTGATTCATAGCAATGCCATCACAAACAGCTATTGCAGGAAATTCTAAAGGCGTGCCACCTTCCATTAATACTCCTTTTTTAACTGCTGAAACAATATCATTTAAATGAATATGTCCAGGAACAATTTCATTATAAAAATTTACAACTCCAATTAATGGTTGATTAATCTCCCGATCACTTAAACCTGAAGCTTTTAAAAGTGATCTTTGTGGAGATTTCTCAAAACCTTTTTTCATTTTGTCACTATTCATTTTTTAACCAACTCATTTTAGATCTTAACTTTTTACCTACTTTTACAATATCATGTTCTAATTCTCTTTCTCTTGAAGATTCAAATTCAGGTCTATTTAGTTTATTTTCTAAAAGCCAGTTTTTAGCAAATTCACCTTTTTGAATTTCGTTTAATACTTTTTTCATTTCTTTTTTAGTTTCATCGTTTACAATTCTTTTACCTACCATATAGTCACCATATTCTGCAGTATCACTAATTGAATCACGCATTTTTTCAAATCCACCTTCATAGAAAAGATCTACAATTAATTTCATTTCATGAAGACATTCAAAATATGCAATTTCTTCCTTATAACCTGCATCAACTAAAGTTTCGAAACCACTTTTTATAAGTTCAGTTACTCCACCACATAAAACAGCTTGTTCTCCAAATAAATCAGTTTCAGTTTCTTCTTTAAAAGTAGTTTCTAAAATACCTCCTCTTGTAGAACCAATACCTTTAGCATAAGCCATAGCTAATTCTCTACAATTACCAGTTGCATCTTGATAAGTAGCAAATAATGCTGGTACTCCTTGACCATTTTCATATACCCTTCTAACTAAGTGTCCTGGCCCTTTAGGCGCAACCATAAATACATCTACATCTTCAGAAGGTCTAATTTGATTAAAACGAATATTAAAGCCGTGAGCAAATCCAAGTGCATTACCTTTTTCTAAATTTGGTTTAATTTCACTTTTATAAACACTTGCTTGAATTTCATCAGGAATTAAAACCATTACAACATCTGATTTTTTCACAGCTTCTCCAGTGTTATAAACTTCAAATCCAAACTCTTTAGCCTTTTTTCTTGAACTACTAGATTCTCTTAAACCTACTACAACTTTTACACCACTTTCTTTTAAATTTAGCGCATGTGCATGACCTTGAGATCCAAACCCTATAATACCTACTGTCTTATTTTCAAAATATTCTAAATTCGCATCTTCTCCGTAATACATTTTCATTTTCTTATCCTCCTTGATTATTCAATAATTTCTACATTTTCTAAACAATATAATTTTTCTAATAGTCTTTTTACATCTAAAGCAGTTTTATAATCTTTATCTTTTAAAGTGATAAATATATCAGAATGTTGAGATTCAATATCTTTAGAATATACATCTAAAATATCAATTTTTTTTCTCCTCAATGTTCCGATAGTCTTTAAAAGAGCATCAACTCCGTGATCACCTTTAGCATATACTTGTTTATTCATAAATCCCTCCTTTTAAATATAAAAAAAGACTTTTTCCCCACCATAAAACCTTTTTTGGTCTTATAGAGGTGAAAAAGTCTTCACGTTACCACTCTACTTTAATAGATATACATCTATTCTTATTCAGATCTAACAATCCTAGCTTTTTTAACGCAAGCATACGACTAAATCTACTTTTTTCGATCTAGCTACTCAGGAGTGATTAGCAATTTAGCATTAATATCAATTTACACCAACCATTGACTCTCTAAAATTAAATAACCAATTGCTTTCTCCTTCAAAGTATTTATCAATTATTAAAACTTATTATAAATGCTTAAAATGAATATGTCAAATATTTTTTTAAATTTTCTTAATATAAAAATTTATCATTAACTTTTTTTATTATTTTTCTAACACTTTTCTTCATATTTTTATTCTCTTTTATAATATTTTTTTGAAATTTTTCTAAATTATTTTCCATGTTAAGTATGTCATTTTTTAATTTTTCAAAAGAAATATCTTTTACTTTACAACAATTAATTTGGTTTGTCATTTCAGTAAAACTGTCAATTTTAGGATCATATTCTATTCCTATAAAAGGAGTTTCATTAATTGCTGAAAAAATTAACGAATGAAGTCTCATTCCTATAATAAAATCACATTTTTGAATTTCTTTATTATACTTTTCTATAGTTAAATTTTTATCTATCAATTCAATTTTTTTACCAAACTTCATTTCTAATCTTTTTGTATATTCTAAATCATCAGGTATCATCAAAGGTATTAATTTAATATTATAATCTTTTTTTATTAAATACTTTATCATTTTTTTTATCTCTTTTAAAACTAATTCATTATGAGTCCAAGGTCTTAAAGAAATACCAACTATCTTTTTATCTACTTTTTTATTTTTAGATGTATTTAATAAAAAGGCAGCATCAGCAGAAACTTCCATTTCAGTTTTTATATTTAATTTCTTTAAAAACTTTTCTGATTTATAATCTCTTAAAACTATATAATCTACTTTATTTAAAACCCATTTTAATAATTTTTGATTAAAACTTTTATTAACTGGTCCTATTCCACTAAATAAAAAAATAACTTTTTTACCAAATAACTTACTTATCAATATAATTGCCAAATAATAATACAATGATTTTGATGAAGTTATATCTTGTAATAAAGACCCTCCCCCACCAATAACTAAATCAGAACTTTTAATACTAAATATTATATCTTTAAATTTAGAACGTGAAATAGGATTAACATTAAAATTTTTCTTAGTTTTTTTATAATTATATGTTAAAATATCAAAATTGACTTTTTTAGAATTTAATGAATTTACAATTGCTTTTAAGATGGATTCATCTCCTGCATTATCGAATCCATAATAACCAAACATAAAAATTTTTTTCATAATATCCCCTATTTTATAATTTTTATACCATAAATAACTGGTGTTGTTTCTACTTTTTGCGTTGTAATTTTCATTAATTGACCGATTTTAATTTTTTTATTTCCTATTATTATATCATCTTCAGTCACTTTTGCTCTAGCTTTTACAGTTAAATAACAATCGTGTTTATCAACTAATTTAACTTTTTTTACTTCACCATTTGGTAATGTAGTAACAATTTCAGACTTTTCTACCTTTTTATCAATTATAATACCTAATTCTTTCTTTGTTTCAAATATATTAATTTTATCATCTATATTTAAATTCGAAAAAGTAGGTGATCTTACTTCTGAAAGAAATAAAGTTAATTCAACTGTAGTTGATTTTTGATTATCTATATTTATTTTATTTGTAGATTTTAAAAATAAAAAACCACTAGCAAATAAAACAGCAATAATCAAAAATCCAACTATAAAATCAACTAAATATATTTTATTAAATATTTTTGTGTTTTTCATTAATTACTCCTCTCAATTAAAAAATGATTATAATTTTTAATAGTCTTTTTAACCATTTTTTCTAATGAATAATGCTTTTTTACAACTTTTCTATTAAATTCTTTTAATTTTTTTTCCTTTTTAGTATTTTTTATTTCCAAATAATAGTCTATATCCTTCTTTAAATTTTCTTTCGAATAATTTAAGGAACTATTTCTACCAGTGAAATTATCCTCGATAGCTTTATTTAAAAGGCCCTCATTAAAAAAACCTAAATAACCTTCACCACCTGCTAATATTACCATTTTTTCACAAGATAGTGCTTCTAATGCGCTTCTTGATACTGCAACTACAATATCAGATATCCCCATTAGTTTAGAAATATCAGTTCTTTTTCCTAAAACTTTTATATTTTCAAAAGTTTTACTTTTATTCTTAATTTCACTAAATCTATTGCCATCACCAACTATAATTAATTCGAATCTTTTATCATCTTTTAAAATATCAATTAAGTCAATTGCAATTTGTGCTAACTTATCATCCATTCTACTTAAAGATAATATTTTTATTGTATTATTTCTTAAATTCAAACTATTAATTAACTCTTTATTTGAATTATCCTTGAATTCGTCTGTATCAATTCCGTTAGGTATGACTTCAATTATTTCTTTTTGAACATTAAACTTATCAATTATATAATTTTTTATATCCTCACTTACAGCAATTACATTGTCTCCATATGTTGTTATATATTTATAAAAGCTTTCATTTTCAACTTTAGCATGAGCAGTAGTCATAAATTCTACATTTAAACCTTTAGAAACACACTTTCCTAAAAAAGAAGGTAATCTACCATGAGCATGAATAATATCTATATTATTTTGTTTTACTAAATTTTTTATTTTATAAATATTTTTTAAAAAATATATTGGGTTTTTACTCATTACTGGTAATTTATAATGTTTTATATTTTGTTTAATTAAATTATTTTCATAAATACCACCATTTGAAACTACATAAGGAGTTACTTTATTTTCTTTTAATTTTTTTACTAAATTTATAAGATGAGTCTCTGCTCCTCCTATACCTATAGAATCAATTAACATTAAAACTTTCATTATATTTCCTTTCTTTTTAACATTTTTAAATAAATTGAATTAATAAATCCAATGTTTAACCAAAATATTAAAATTATCTTTGGATTATATAAAACATGTTCTGCTGCACCATGAGCCATTAAGCTAATTAATCCTGAAAACAATCCTAATACTAATAAACCTTTTTTATTATCCATATCTAAACTTCTTAATGTCAATTTAAATAATCCTAATCCAAGCAATATAAATAAAGCCAATCCTATTAAACCAATTTCTATTGCCAATTCTATATAAGTATTATGAGCATGGAAAGGATCATATTCATATATATATTTTAAAGAAATTTCTCTAAAACTCTTATATCCTAAACCTACACCAGTTAAAGGAAAATCTTTAATAATCTCTAAACTTTTTTCCCATATTTGCATTCTGTAATAATTTGATGCATCTTTTAAAGAACCTATAGATAAAATTCTTTTTAAAAATCTTTGTGGCAAAAAATTTAAACTTCCAATAGCCAAAAAAATCATTCCAATAATATAATGTGGTTTATATAAAAATATGAAAACTATTATACCTATAATACAACCTATCCATCCACCTCTAGAATAAGTAAATATAAGACTAATAAATAAAACAAACGTTATAGTCAATAAAATGATTTTTTCAAAATTAGATTTAACAATAAAAAATAAACTGTAAATAATAGGTAAAATCATTATTAAATACTCAGCAAATAAATTAGGATTTTCAAAAGTTGAAAAGACTCTAATATCAATTCCTGAACTAGGATCAACCCATCCACTTTTCATTGGTACCCCTATAAAATATTGATATAGTGCATAAACTCCAGTAAAAAATGCAATAAAAATAACGATTTTCAAAATGTTTTCATATTCTTTATATTCATAATTTCTTTGACTTATAAAAAATATTAATAAAATTGATAAACCATTTAATAATAAATCTCTTATACTTCCAGATGGATTAATAGAAAATATAGTAGAAACAACAAATATCCCTAACAAAATAAAAAGAATATGATTAATAATACTCGATTTATAAATGAATTTTTCTTTAATTACTATTTCTTTTAAAATAAATATAATCGAAGCAATTAAAAAAATTAAAGCTAATTTATCTGAAACAAAAACTAAAGTAGCTATATATGTAAATATAGAAAAAAGTGAATTTTTAAAACTCAGTAATAAATAAGCACTGCCTAGTATAAACAATATTATTTCTAAAATTAATCCATTATACAAACAAGTAAAACTTAATATAATCCCAATAGTTAATACTATTTTTTCTTTAATTGAAAATTTAAAAACTTTTAATTTTTTTAAGATATAATTATTTAATATTATAATTGTAATTATAAAAATTTTAATAAATAAATTTGGATATTTTATAAATAAATAAAAATAAAATACATTAGAAATAATCAAAAAATAACTAGCTATTTTTGAATATGTTATGTTTTTTAAAAAAATTATTAATTTAAACGTTAAACTCGATTTGTTATTTCGATAAATTAATCTTAATTTATTTATAAAAAAATTTAATAATCTATCTAGTATATTTAATCTTTTAGATTGATATTTTTTGTTTTTATCAGATCTATTTAATAAATCATAAAAGAAATTAAAAAATATACTCCCATTTAAAAGTTTTTTCCCTATTTCAAAAATATAAATAACTAATTTATATATATAACTATTAATAATATAAATTTGTATTTTATTTAAAAGTTTTGAACTTATGCTTTCATTCATAATTATTCCTTCTTCTTAATCATAATTACATTTGCATCAGTTACATAATCACTACTTTTGATTCTTGTTTCGCTACCTATATAATATCTTTTAGAACCTATTAAAACACCATTACCATCAAATATACCTTCAATAGTTAAATCAACTTTTATATCTACTTTATCATCTATTTCCTTATATACCACTTTACCATCATTACTAGATACAATTTTTTTAGATGGCTTATAATTAAAAGAAATTACTTTCCCTACTACAAAACCTCTCACTGAATCTTTTAAAATATCATCTTTATTTATAACTTCTAAAAAACTTTCATTTACTTCTTCAAATTCTAATGTCATTATAGCTTTTTGTGAAACTTTAGTATTAGTTTGAGTTATTTCTCTTTGACTAGAATAAAGATTAATTGCAAAAAAAATTAGTAAAAAAACAATTAATAAATCAATAATACTAATTTTATTAAAAATTTTACCTTTCTTATCTATAAACATAATTTACCATCTCTTTCTTTATTAAAATATAATATATATTAATTATTTAGTAAATCCTTCCCCAACAACTTCATGAGTTGTAGATATCATTACAAAAGCTTTTGGATCTATTCTTTTAACTAACTTTTTTACATTAACAACTTGAGCTCTATTTACTACACATAATAATACTTCTTTATCATTTTTCGTATACATACCTGTTCCTTTTAATGAAGTAACTCCTCTACCTAACTCATCAATTATTCCTTGACTTATATTTTGCGGATGATCTGTAACAATATAAAACATTTTTGAGTAATCTAGACCTTCCATTATAAAATCTGCAACTTTTACAACTATATATAATGCTATAATAGAATACAGAGCTGTTTCAATTTTTTTATTAACAATTCCTGCAAAAGTTACTACACATAAATCTGCTATCATCATTAATTTTGGTGTGGAAATATGCGGAATATAATTATTTAAAATCGCTCCAAATAAATCTGTTCCACCTGTAGTTCCACCAGCTCTAAATACCATTCCTACTGCAAGTCCACTTAAAACTCCACCAAAAATAGCAGCTAGTAATACATCATTAGTAACATATATATTAGCAGAATAGCCTTCTAAAAAAATTAACCATCCTGAAAATGTAATTGTACCATAAGCTGTTTTAAAACCAGTTGTTTTTCCTAAAACTAAAATCCCTATAATAAATAGTGGAATATTTATCGCCAAGTTTGTATAAGCAATTTTTATATTTAATAATTTATATATAACAACAGCAAAACCAGATACTCCTCCTGGCGCAATAGTATGAGGACTAAAAAAGAAATATATACTAATCGCTAAAAAAAGTGTTCCAATTGTTATAGATAAATAATCTAATAAAATTTGTGTATCTTTTTTCATCTTATCCCTTAACTTTCCATTGATTGTTTATTTAATAAAACCTTAATTATAAATTTAGGAATTTGTAACATTCTAGGTAATCTAGATGGTTGTTTTATAAATCTATATAACCATTCTATATTTAAGTTTATAAATAACTTAGGAGCTCTTTTTACATTACCAGCCCATACGTCTAAGCAACCTCCAACTCCCATAGCAACTGAAACATTCAAAATCTTTTTATTTTTTTCAATCCATTTTTCTTGTTTCCCTGCACCTAATGCTACAAATAAAATATCAGGTTTTTTTTCATTAATTAAATCAATAACTTCCAATTCTTCTTTTTCATCAAAGTACCCATGATGTTGACCTACAATTTCAATATTATTATATTCATCTAATATATTTTTCTTAGCCTTTTTAGCTACCCCAGGTTTTGCACCAAGTAAAAAAACTTTCTTTTTAGTTCTATTTGAATACTTTAAAATTTCTTCCATAAATTCAATTCCAGCAACTCTTGTTTCTAATCCTAATTTATAAATTTTTGAAGCATATATAAGTCCTATACCATCAGGTATAATTAAATCAGAATTATAAATTGCTTCTTTTAATTTTTTATCTTTTTGAGCCATCATAACTATTTCAGGATTTGGTGTACAAATTGAACTAGTAGTATCATTTTTTAAAATATTTAAAAAATGATCATAAGCTTGATTCATATCAACTTTATTAATTTTTACTCCTAATATCTTGACAAAATCTAAATTATTCATTTTCCACCCTATATTTCCCTTTTATCATAATCCAAATATTAGTTAATGCTTTTAAACCTCTTGAATCATTTCTTGGTATTAACATTAAGTGATTTTTTTGTATCAAATCTCCTGTTTTTAAATCTTTTCCAGCTGTCAAATCAGAAAGGCCATCACCATTTTGACTTGCTATTGCACTAGCTTTTCCACTTCTTAAAATAAATTCTAAACTTTCTTGTTCAAAATAAACTTTAGAACCTTTTTTTATTTCAACAACTTTATATTTACTTGATGTTTGCTTTTTATTATAATCAATATATTCTCTTAATTCATTAATTCTTTTTTCTAAATAACTTAAAGTAACTAAAGGATCACTTTCTTGACTATTATTTGCTAATACAATATTTAAACTAAGTACTATTATTAAAATTATCAGTAATATTTTTTTAAACATAATTCACCTCTATTTTGTTAGACCTAACGAAACGCGTAAAGCATGGTCCACATCATCCATCGTCTTATCACTTACATTTCCTATTTTATTTTTTAATCTTTTTTTGTCAATTGTTCTAATTTGTTCTAATAAAATAACTGAATCTTTAATTAATCCAACTTCATCCTGCATTATTTCAATATGTGTAGGTAACTTAGCCTTTGTCATTTTTGCAGTAATTGCTGCAACTATAACTGTTGGACTAAATTTATTACCTACATCATTTTGTAAAATTAATACAGGTCTAACGCCTCCTTGTTCTGAACCCTTAACAGGACTCAAGTCTGCCAAAAAAACATCTGACCTTTTTATTTTCATATTTATACCTTCATTTCTTATACAAATCATTTAGTATTATATAATATTTATAATAAATAATCAACTATATTAACTATCTCGCCATTTTTAAGATATACTCGTGGTACTCTTTTAGATACCATACAAACAATTTCATAATTAATAGTTCCTATTTTTTCAGCTACTTCATCAACACTAATTGCATTTTTTCTTGATCCTCCAAATAAACTAACTTCATCTCCTATTTTAGCTTTTTTATTTGATAAATCTATCATGCATTGATCCATACAAATACGTCCTAATATTTTTTTTCTTTTACTTCCAACTAAAACTTCTCCTTTAGAAGTAAGTAATCTTGTAAATCCATCTGCATATCCAACAGCTAAAGCTCCTATTCTTTGGTCATGGTCAGCTTTATATATCAAACCATAACTAACCCCTTGACCTTTCTTAATCCGTTTTATACTCGATATTTTAGTCTTAAACTCCATTACAGGTTTTAGATTAACATTATCTTTTGAAACTTCATCTGAAGGATAAAGTCCATAAAGCATTATTCCAGCTCTAACCATGTTATAACTAAACTCAGGTAAGTCAATTATAGCTGCTGAGTTCGAAATATGTTTGATTGGAATATTTATATTATTATCATCTAATTCACTTATTATACTATTAAATCTATTAAATTGTTTAACAGTAAAAGACTTATCTTTTTCGTCAGCCTTTGCAAAGTGTGTAAAGATACCTTCAACATTAAGGTTATCTAATTTATAAATTTTTTCAATATCTTTATTATTTTTCCAATGAAAACCTAATCTATGCATACCTGTGTCTACTTTAATATGTATAGTCAATTCTTTACCAAGTTCTTTTGCTTTTTTATTAAAAAATTTAGCTTGGTTATAATCATAAACTGTTTGAGTGATATTATTATCAATTAATTCTTTATAAAAATCATTAGCTGTATAACCTAGAATTAATATATCTACATCTTTAAATTTCTTTCTTATTTGTAAAGCCTCATTTATTGTTGCAACAGCTAAACGATCAGCTCCATTTTTTAAAAGAGTTTTTATTATTCCTAAAGCACCGTGTCCATATCCATCTGCCTTAACTACAGCAGTAATTAATGCATCCTTATCACTAACTCTTTTTACTTCTTTGATATTATTTTTTAAATTATCTAAGTTAATTTCAGCCCATGTTGGTCTTGTAATTTTCAATTAAATCCCCCTTTTAATTTTAAGATAATTCCTTTAAAACTTTTCCAACACCATCTACTAAATCGCCTGCGACTAAACCATACTTTCCTTTTTTCTCAACCATATAATCTCCAGTATAACCATGAATAAAAACTCCTAAAATACAAGCTTTCCAAGACTCTATACCTTGAGCAACAAAAGAAGTTATAATACCTGTTAATACATCTCCAGTTCCAGCTGTAGCCATACCTGAATTACCATTTAAATTAATATATATATTTCCATTTGGACGAGAAATTATAGTTCTTGCTCCTTTTAAAACTAAAATAACATTATATTTTTGACTAAATTCCTTTGCTACAGAAATTTTATTTTTTTCTATATATTCTACTGATTTATCTATAAGTCTTGACATTTCACCTAAATGAGGTGTTAAAATTGTTTGCCCTACTCTATTATTTAAAAGTGATACTTCTTTTGAAAGTGCATTTAATCCATCAGCATCTAAAACTAATGTCTTTTCATATTTATTAATAAATCTTTTAACAATTTCTTTTAATTCATTGGTATTCGTACAGCCAGGACCAATTGCTATAACATCTGCATTCTTGCTATCTTTTATAATTTCATCAATACTACTTAAAGATATTATACCATCTCTAGCTTCTTTTAAAGGTTTAGTAATAACTTCTGCAATATTAGATGAAATAACAGTATCTACACTTTCAGGAATATAAAGTTTTAATAAACCAATCCCTGATTTTAAAGCAGCTTTACAAGTTAAAATAGCAGCACCTGTTAAACCAATAGAGCCAGCAATTATAAATGCTTTACCATATGTGCCTTTATGAGAATTTTGTTCTCTTTTTGGTAAAAATTTCTTAATCATTTCTAATTTTATTAAATTGTTTTTTAAATCTAGATCAGATATTATTTCTTTAAATATACCTATATCTCCAATAATTAGTTTTCCATTATACTGGGCTCCTGGAAATAAAACATTTCCAAATTTAGGCAAAAACATTGTAACAGTCCTATCTGCCTCTACAGCTACTCCTTCTATATGCCCATTATTTCCATTTATACCACTTGGTATATCTATTGAAATAATATAATTTTTTAAATTTAAAATGCATTGAATTGTCTTTTTATATATTCCTTTTACAGGTCTGTTTAAGCCAGTACCAAAAATAGCATCAACAATTAAATCATCTGATTTTATAAGACTTACTATTTTTTTCAAATCTAAATCACTTTTAACATTTTTAATAGTAGTATTATTAGCTTTTAAAATATTTAAATTTAATAAAGCATTTTTTTTAATATTATCTATATCACCCAAAATTATAACTTTATTTTCAATATTATGACTTGTAAGTAACCTTGATAATGCAAATCCATCTCCACCATTATTTCCAGTTCCACAAAAAATTAATACTTCCTGTTTGTTAGAAATAACATCTAAAATCTCATTTAAAACACTATAAGCAGCATTCTCCATCATTACAATAGAAGGAATTTTATAATCATCCATAGCTATTTTTTCTATAGTTTTCATTTGCTGATTTGTCAAAACTTTCATATTTTACCTCCTATTCAATAATACAATTCGCAACAGCTTGAGTTTTATTGTGAGATATTGAAATGTGACAATTTTTAAATTTTTTATTTTCAAAAATATCTTTCGCTTTCCCATATAAATTTATATAAGGTTTACCACTTTCATCTCTTAAAATTTCAATATTTTTCCAAGAAAATTTTATACCAGTTCCTAAAGCTTTTGAAAATGCCTCTTTAGCAGCAAAATTTCCTGTAATAGTATTAATGTTATTATTTTTTTTATCAAAAAACTTAATTTCATTTTTTGTAAAAATTCTATTTAAAAATTTTTTATTTTTTTTTATAGAATTTTTTATTCTATTTATCTCTATTATATCAATACCAATACCTTTAACCATTTTAATAAACCGGATTTAGTGGTTTTCCTCCTTTTAATACTTCAATAATATTTTTACTAGCCATTTTTGCCATCTGCTCTCTAGTTTCTTTTGAAGCACTACCAATATGTGGTGTTAAAACAACATTATCTAAATTTATTAATCTTTGATCTACATTAGGTTCATCTTCAAAAACATCTAATCCAGCACCAAATAATTTATCATTTTCTAAAATATCTATAAGATCCTTTTCATTAATAACTTTACCTCTAGATGTATTTATTAAAATAGCATCGTCTTTCATAAGTTCTAATTCTCTTTTTTGAATCATATATTTTGTTTCCTCAGTTAATGGGACATGTAAAGAAATAATATCAGATTTTTTTAATAAATCATCTAATGATTCATAATTTGCATTAAAACTTTTTTCAAACTCTAAATCTCTACTTCGATTATGATACATTATGTCCATATGAAATCCTCTTGCTTTTTCAGCAAATCTTTTACCAATTCGTCCTGCTCCAATTACTCCTAATTTTTTATTATAAATATCTTTACCTAAAAGTAAACTAGGTCTAAAGTTTTCCCATTTACCAGCTCTTAGGTATCTATCAGCTTCTAAAATTCTTCTAGATACAGCAAATAATAATCCCCAAGCTGTTTCAGCAGTAGTATCACTTAAAACACCTGGTGTATTAGTAATAATAATATTATTTTTTTTAGCATAATCTATATCGAAATTGTTAAAACCTACAGCAAAATTCGAATACACTTTTACTTTTTTACTTTTAGATAAAACTTCTTTATCAATAGTATTTGTTAAAGTTGTTAGCAAAGCATCGTATTCATTACCTAAATCTATTAACTCTTTTTTACTTAATTTTTTATTTTCAGTATTTTTACAAACTTTAAAATGCTTTTTTAATAACTCATCTGCTGTATCTGGGATGTTAGTAGTTATATAAACTTTTTTCATAATCCCCTCCTTTAATTTTACTTTAAAATCTTTAAATTACTTTCTTATATACATTTTATATAAATTAATATCTTTTTTCAAATTAATTATTAATCTAATCGATTTTTGGTATATATTAACTAAGGAGGTTGAAGATTATGAAATATTATGATGCAATACATTTCACTTTAAAAGCACATGATGGACAAATGAGAAAATTAGAAGGCGATATATATGCAGCTCATCCAATTGAAGTAGGTTTTGTTCTTTCAGAATGTGATGTAGCTTACGAGGTAATAATAGCAGGCATTTTACACGACACATTAGAAGATACTACAGCAACTTATTCTTTGCTAAAAAATCGTTTTGGAAATAAAGTAGCTATGCTAGTTAAAGGCGTTAGTGAAGATGATAAAAGTCTTGATTGGAAAACTAGAAAGCAAAAGTCTATTGATCATTTAAAAAATGAAGCTTCTAAGGAAGAAAAATATATTATTTGTGCTGATAAGCTAAGTAATATTAAAAGTTTTTCTAGATCTTTAGAAAATATTGATAATCCGAAGAAATCTTTTATATGGAAAAAATTTAATGCTGGATATGATAAACAAAAATGGTATTATAAAGAAACTTTGAAAGGATTAAGCGAATTAAAAGGAAAAAAAATATATGAAGAATTAAAAAAATATATTCAAAAAGTATTTAATTGAAATTTATTAAATAAAAAAAGTACTCTTAATTAAAAGAGTACTTTTGAATATACATTTATAACGGGGGGGGAATAAATGTAATTAATGGTATAACCATCTTGATTCAATAAACATTTATATAAAGGGGAATAAATATTTATTTGTCACAACAACATTAAAAAGAATACCATCTTTGTTTTTTTTTGTCAATATATTTTTTAAATATTTTTCCTTTTTAGATAGTCCTTACAAAAAAATATCTTTTTTTTATAACAATTGACTAAATTCCACTGCTATATCCGCAGCAACTTTTGCATTTTGATAAACTAATGCTCTATTAGCTTTTAAACTTTTTCCATCAGTTAATTCTACTATTTTTTCTAATAAAAATGGAGTAATATCTTTACCTTTAATATTCTTTTTATCAGCTTCATTAAGAGCTTTTGAAATATATTTATCAATTAGTTCTTTAGGCATTTCATCTTCTTTATTAATTGGATTCCCAATTATCATTCCACCATCTAAGTTTAACTCCCATTTGGCCTTAAGTGCTTTAGCTATTTGTTTTGGACTTTCAGCTTTATAATCTACTTTATAACCGCTTTTAGATGTATAAAATGCTGGGAAATCATCAGTTTTATATCCTACAACAGTAACTCCATTTGTTTCTAAATACTCTAAAGTTAACTCAATATCTAAAATAGATTTAACTCCAGCTGATACTACTGCTACATTTGTTTTAGCTAATTCTTGAAGATCGGCAGAAATATCAAATGTTTTTTGTCCACCTCTATGAACTCCACCAACTCCTCCAGTAGCAAATACTTTTATATTTGCTAATTGCGCAACAATCATTGTAGCTGAAACTGTGGTAGCCCCATCAAATTCGTTAGCTATTATAAATGGGATATCTCGCCTTGATACCTTTTTTATATTTTTAGCTTTTCCAAAATATTCTAATTGCTCATCTGTTAAACCTGCTTTAAGTCTACCATCTATTATAGCTATAGTAGCTGGTACAGCACCATTATCTCTTATAATCTTTTCTACTTTCCTAGCCGTTTCAACATTTTGTGGATAAGGCATACCATGTGATATGATAGTTGATTCTAAGGCAACTATCGGTTTATTATTTTTTATTGCATTCTTTACCTCTGGACTGAAATCTAAATATTTTTTAAACATTTAATCCTCCTTTAAAACTATACTTTCAGATATTTTTTTGCTAATTGTATCTGGACTTTCAATAGTAAGTTTTGACATTTTATTACCTATCTTTATCATTTTTTCTAAACTAAAATCTTTTTTATATGCATATACTATTCCTGCCATAAATGCATCACCAGCTCCTGTTGTATTAACCATATTAACTTTAGAAGTTGAAATTTTATTAATTTGATTTTTATCTCCAAAACAAATATCACTTTTCCCACTTGTCAATACAACATTATTAATTCCTAAATCAACAAATTTTTTTACCGCTTCTAATCTATCATCTAAAGTGGTTATATTTAAATCTAAAAGTTTTCCAGCTTCTATTGAATTAGGTTTGAGAAAATATATATCTTTCAAATGTTTTTTTATCTTAACCGCTTTAGTACTAGAAACAGTATCCACAAATATTTTCTTATCACTATATTTGTCAAAAATATAATCAATAACATCTTGATTAAGATTAGTATCAATAACAATTATTTCATTATTTTTTATCATTTTGTGATATTTTTTTAAATATTGGACATTAATTTCTTTAATTATATTCATATCAGAAATTGCAAGTTTCATATTTCTACTCTTATCTAAAATCGAGAGATAAATTGATGTACTTTTTTTAGAAATAATTATATCAGATATATCCACACCAGCTTGTTTAGATTCATCAATAATTTTTCTTCCATATAAATCCTCTCCAACTACTGATAATAATTTTACATTTTGATCTAATCTAGCTAAATTTTCACTAATATTTCTTGCTACTCCACCTAAAGAAGTCTTTATTTTCCCAGGATTAGAATCTTCAAAAATCAATTCGTTTTCAGGATAACCTTGGATATCAATATTTGACCCTCCAATTACAATTATATAATCAGATTCATTTAATATATATCCCTTCCCTTTAATTTTACCTTTTTTTATTAGATTAGAAATATGGACTCCAACAGATGATCTTTTAATATCAAGTAAATTAGCAATTTCTTTTTGACTAATATATGGATCCTTTTTTATTAATCTATAAATTTCTTTTTCTCGTCTTGTCATAACATCACCACTTTTTTATAAATAATTGTTTATTAATTAATCACATGTTTATTATAAATATTTTTTTCTAATGTGTCAAGTCTAATCTTTTATTTCATAATCTACTTCAATAGTTTCTTCTTCATCTTCACTATCATCAATATTATCATTATCTTTATCATATTTATCTAACTTTGATAGTATGCGCTTACTTAAAACAATAAATATAAAAGTATCATCAATTAAACCTAAACCACCTACTAACAACTCAGGTAAAATATCAACTGGTGAAATAATTAATAAAATATAAATAGTAGTCTCTAACTTTTCGTATACTGAAACATTTCCATCTAAGAAAAATTTAGGTAAATAAACAATATTTGAAAATGTGTTAAAATTTAAAAATTTAAACATATAATATTCCTCCTTTTTTTACTATGTATAATAAAAAAATCTTACCAATAGGTAAGATTAAATGTGTCTAGTTTATCTATAAGCCGAGTCCTGTAATCGGTGATTATCTATCTAGTTATATTGTTACCAATATAATCAAGCGACCTACCATTTAGGGAAAAGCGAGTAACTTTTCTTTTAATCCAATTCGGTCTTGCTTCAAAATGGGTTTACATAGCCTTATAGTCACCTATAAGCTGGTGAGCTCTTACCTCACCATTCCAACCTTACCAATTAATTGGCGGTATACTTTCTATTGCACTTGCCTGAAGGTCTCCCTTACTGGCCGTTAACCAGATTCTTACTCTGTGAAGCTCGGACTTTCCTCATTTTTTCAAATGCAATCACCCGACAAACTAGACAACATATTTTATTATACATTATTTTCAAAAAAATTCAAGTCTAATTTTTTTTATGCTTTTTATACAACAAATCTATACAAAAATTGTTTATACACTTATTATTAGTATTTTTTTTATTTATTATATCTAAATATGGATATTTTTTATAGCTTTTTCTTAAAAAATTTAATAAGATATAGTTAAAGAAAAAGGAGCGTGTTTAATTATGAAAAAATTATTCCCAATTGCATTGAGTAGTGGAATTATTGCAGCAATTTGGGCAATTACAACAATGACTTATGGTTTAAATACATTTGCAGGTTTTTTAGCTTGGTCTACATATTTTTCAACACAAGGTGGAAAAAAAGGACTTCAAACTACTTTAATATGCAATATAAGTGGTGCTAGTTGGGGAATTATCATTGTGTTTTTAAATAATTTATTAATACCCTATATTGGTCCTGTTGCTAGCTTAGGTTTATCAACAGCAATAGGTGCTATGTTTATAATTTTACAATCAAACATTAAAATTCTTTATTATATACCAGCTACGTTTATTGGCCTATCAGCATTTTTTGCATCAGGTAATGATTATCAATCTACTGTTATTGCCTTAATAATCGGTGGTTTTTTAGGAATAATTAGTGATAAATTTGGTAAAATGCTTGATATTAACCTTTCAACTTAAAATTAATTTAAGACTAAAAAAGACTTAGCTTTTTAAACTAAGTCTTTTTTTATTAATAAATTTATACTAATTTTCATTTTTATCAATAATTGCAAAAGCTATATTTGATGCATGATCCGCTATTCTTTCTAAATTAGAAATCATATCTAAAAATATAATTCCTGCACTTGGATCACATTTTCCAGTATTTAATCTTTGAATATGTTTTTTTCTAAGTCTTTTTTCTAATAAATCAATTTCTCCTTCTCTTTCTAAAATTGATTTAGCTAAAGATAAATCATTTAACTTAATAGCATCTAATGCTTGTTTATATGATTTTCCTACTCTTTCAAACATATGATCAAGCTCTTTTTGAGCACTGTCTGAAAACTTAACATGATTACTGTTTTTATAAACTGCTAACTCTGAAATATTATCTGAATGGTCACCAATACGTTCTATATCTGAAATAGTACTAAATAATCCTTCTATAATATTTCTTTGTTCTGGTGATAAATCTTTCGATGAAAATTCATACATATATTTAGAAATTGAATGCTCTAACTTATTTAAAACTTTTTCTAACTTAAAAGCCTTGTTTGCTACATCAATATCATCTTCTAATATAGCTTTCTTTGAATAATTATATGATTTCTTAGCTAAATTCCCCATATGAAGCACTTCTTTTATTACCTGTCCAATTGCTATAGAAGGTGTTTCTAAAATTCTATCATCTAAATATTTCATATCACTATATCTAGCATGTTCATCTTCAGTTATTGGAACAGCCTTTTCTACTAACTTAATAATAGGTGAAGCAAAAGGTAATAAAATCAAAGTATTTGTTATATTAAAAAATGTATGAGCATTTGCTAATTGTCTTTGAGAACTTACAGCAAAATTCTTAACTAAATCAATTGTAAAATGCCTTATAACAGGAACTAAAAATATAGCCGCTCCTGTAACGTTAAAAATCATATGCATTAATGCAGCACGCCTAGCATTTTTACTAGCACCAATACTTGAAATCATAGCTGTAACACATGTCCCAATATTTGAACCTAGTACTATTGGAAATGCCGCTTCGATAGGTAAAAGTCCTTCAGAAGCTAAAGCAACTAATAAACCAGTAGTTGCTGACGAACTTTGAATTATTGCTGTAACAGCAAATCCAGTTAATACCGCTAAAAATAAATCAATTATTGAACCACTTCCAAAACTTAATAGTAAAGTCGTAAATCCTTCATAAGATCTAAGTGGCTTCATTGCACCTTTCATAACATCCATTCCAAAGAAAAGTATACCAAAACCAATTAAAATCTCTGCTATTTGTGCAACTTTTTTATCTTTTGCAAATAATTTTACCATAACTCCAATACCAATAGCAACAGGTGCAATAGCAGTTAATTTAAAAGAAACTAACTGTGCAGTAAAAGTAGTTCCTATATTTGCTCCCATAATAATACCTACAGCTTGAGTTAATGACATAATACTTGCATTTACAAACCCAACTACCATTACAGTTGTTGCTGATGAACTTTGAACAATAACTGTAACTATTGCTCCTACTATAACTCCAAAAAATTTGTTTTTAGTCAAAACTTCTATTATTTTTTCTAGTTTTCCTCCGGCTGTATGTTCTAAACCATCAGACATAACTTTCATTCCATATAAAAATAGACCTAATCCACCAAAAACTTCTAAAATAATCTTAAAAATCTCTGCATCCATTTAAACCTCCAAAATCCAATTTTACACAACGTTTACATTATATAATATCTATTTTAAGTTTATGTTAAGATTATGTTAATTTTAAAAATTATATCCTATTTGTCTTAATGCTTCATAAGCAATAATTGCTACTGCATTAGATAAATTTAAAGACCTTAAATCTTTGTGTTTTTTCATCGGTATTTTAATTTCATTTTCTTTATATCTATCATGAATAAATTCTGGTAGTCCTGCTGTTTCTTTACCAAACATAATAAAACAATCATCTTGAAAAGTTACATCAGTATGATATTTTTTAGCCTTTGTAGTAGATAAAAATATTTTTTTATCTCCATATTTTTCTAAAAACTTATCAATAGATTCATGTACTTCTAGATTTAACATATTCCAATAATCTAACCCAGCTCTTTTAACACTTTTATCATCTATTTTAAAGCCTAATGGTTTAATCAAATGTAATTTAGCCTCAATAAGTGCACAAGTCCTAGCAATGTTTCCTGTATTAGGCGGAATTTCTGGTTGAAATAATACTATATTAACCATTAATCTACTTCCTTTAAATTAATATCGAAAACAAAATCTCCAAACTCAGTTGATAAATCTAATCCTAATGTTTTAGAGTCACTAAAAGATAAAGAAATATCTTTTCCTACCATCAAAGTAGGTGGAGTAATATCAATTTCTACACCTTCATTAGCTATTAATGTAGCAGTATTTCCTAAAATCATATTACCTAATTCTGATAATGCAGATTTTGCCATTTCATTTAATTCTGGAACTTCCATACCCATCATCATTTTTGAAGCAACTTTTTTAGCAGTTTCTTGTTGCATGCCAATAACAATTTGACCTTTTACTTGTCCTGTAATACCAATTACTAATATAACCTCTTTTAATGGAAAAGGAGTAGATTTAACATAAGGACTTCCCATTTTAGGTTCTAATCCCATAGTTTTTTCTAAAACCTTTTTACTTGCTTTAATAAATGGATTAATATACTTGGCTTTCATATTAATGCTCCTTTCTTTTAATTTAAAATCAATAGTACTAAAATACCTAATATAATTCGATAATATGCAAAAATTTTAAAATCATTTTTCTTAATATAATTCATTAAAAACGCAATAACTAAATATGCTACTATAAAAGAAACTAAAGTCCCTAATATAAGTAAAAAAACTTCAGCTTGAGTAAATACAAAAGTCATTTTAAGTAATTTCAATAAGCCAGCACCTATTAAAACTGGTATAGCCAAGAAAAAAGAAAATTCAGCTGCAATTTTTCTATTAAACCCTACAATAAGTCCACCAATAATCGTTGATGCAGACCTTGACATTCCTGGAAATAAAGCCATACATTGAAAAATCCCAACAATAAAAGCTTGTTTATAAGTAATATCAATTTCTGTAGTTACCGAATTTTTATGTTCTGTATTTTCCACTAAAATTAATAAAATTGCTCCAAATATTAATGCTATAGCTACTGGAGTAGAGTGAAACAAAATTTCTTCAATTTTTTCTTCAAACATTAGTCCTAAAATAGCTGCTGGTATTACGCCAATGATGACTTTATACCAAATAGTCATATATTTATTAAACTTCTTAATACTTTTAAAATCTTCTTTTGAAGGAAAAATTTTATCTTTAAAATATATTATAACTGCTAAAATTGCTCCTGATTGAATAACAACAGCAAACAAATTTGCAAACTTTCCAGTAAAAGATAAATACTCATTAGCAATTATTAAATGCCCAGTTGATGAAACAGGCAAAAATTCCGTAATTCCTTCAATAATACCTAAAATTATAACCTTTATTATATCATTCATTATTTTTTTCTCCTAATATCTTTTTAATTTTGTTTAGTAGTTTTTTATTTTCCTTTTCAGTTTTAACTGCAACTCTATAATATTTATTTGTAAGTCCTTTATAATTTTTACAACTTCTAATTAATATTTTTTCTTTTATTAACTTATCTTTTAAATTTAAATTTTTATTTAATTTGAAAAATAAATAGTTTGCATAAGATCTATAAACTTTAATTTGAGAAAGTTTTTTAAACTCATTAAACATTAACTTTCTTTGTCTATCAATATATTTCTTACTTCTTTTTTCATATTCTTTATCAAAGATCATATTTTTTCCAAAATCCTTTGCAAAAATATTTACAGACCAAGATTCTCTATACTTTTTTATTTTGTTTAATAAATCATTATTAGTAGTCAACAAAAATCCTAAACGCATACCTGGTATAGCATAAAATTTTGTCAAAGATCTTAATATTATCAAATTATCATAATTATCTATCAAATTTATAAGAGAGAATTTTTCATCTACAAAATCTATAAAAGCTTCATCTAACATCAAATTAATATTTTTTTTATTTAATTTAGCTAATAGTTTTTCTAATTTTTCTTTCAAAATTAAATTACCTGTTGGATTATTTGGATTACAAATAATAACTAAATCTATATTATCTAATCTCTTATCTTTTAATAACTTTTTATAATTAAATTCAAAATCATATTTATCTTTCAGTTCAAAATAATCAAACTTTTTATTAAATCTAACTAAAGCTTTTTCATATTCAACAAAAGTAGGTGAAACAATTAAAGCCTTTTTAAAATCTAAAAACTCAATTGTGTTATGAATTAATTGAATTCCACCATTTCCAACAATTAAATTTTCATAATTCACTTTATATTTTTTTGATAACTTTTTTCTTAAACTTATATAATTTGGATCTGGATAATTGGAAATTTCTTTAATTGAACTTTCTAAATTATTTAATAATTTATTAGGATATCCTAATGGATTAATATTTGAACTAAAATCAATTATTTCATCAAAGTTTAAATCCTTATTATATATATTACCACCGTGTTTATAATCCAATGATACCTCCCATTATAAAATATAAAACTAATGTTAAAAAAGAACTTAATTTCATTATTCTAATTGTATCATTAATCTTTGATAATTTAAAATCCTTTTTATAGCCAATTTTAGGTTTCTCCACTACTTTATTAAAATACTCTAATTTCCCACCAAAATACACTTCTAAAGCTCCTGCAATAGGTGCTTCAGAAAAACCGCTATTAGGCGAACTCGATTTATCCTTGTCTTTAATAAAAACATTAATACTATCAGAAATATTATAATTTAATATAATAACTGACATAAAAATCATTATAGTTGTTATTCTTGCTGGAATGAAATTGAAAATATCGTCTAACTTAGCACTAAAAAAACCAAAATTACTATATCTAGAATTTTTATAACCTACCATTGAATCTAATGTATTTACACCTTTATATAAAAATCCTAAAGCAGGACCTCCTAAGAAAATATAAAAAAGTGGTGCTGTTATACCATCTACTATATTTTCAGCTATAGTTTCCATTGTTGACATAATAATTTGATTTTTATCCATATTAGTTGTATCTCTTGTAACTAACATCGATAATTCTTTACGAGCTAAACTTATATTATCATTTTTCAAAGCATTATAAATTTTTAATGGTTCTTTTTTTAATCCATTAATAGCCAAAATCTCTATAATAAAAAATATCTCAATAAATAATTTTAAATATTTATTAAAAGAAAAAAGTTTTAAAATCGACCATGGAATTATATAAGAAATTAAAATTATTATTCCCCAAAGAAAAAGTCCATTTATTTTTTTATCCTTATAAATTAATTTTTCAAAAAAACTAATAAGATTTCCTATAATTATAACAGGATGAGTTATATATTTTAATGAACCAAATAGATAATTTAAAGTAAAACCTATAAAAATTGATAAATACTTAAACTCCATTTTCAATAATTCCTTTTATTTTTTCAATATCTAAACTGTTTCGTAAAATATCTGCCAATTTGTCATATTCTTTTTCTTTAAACTCATCAAAAGAGTCAATATCTTTTTTATCATATTTTTCTAAACCTTTATCTTGTCTTATAGAATTAATAAAATTTCTAGTAAATTTAGTACTATCAAATATACCGTGTATATAAGTACCAAAAACAGTTTCTTCTAAATTTGTTGCCCCATCTAATTGACTTATTTTTTCGTTTAATTTTTCAGTTATTTCTAAAAACGGCTTAGAATTTTCATTTAATACACTTTTACCCATATGAATTTCATAGCCTTTAATATTGTTATAATTAATTTCTTTTAAAGATTCTTCAAAATTAGGTAATATTTCACCTTTGATTTGAGTTGTAGTTTTTTCTTTTTCAAAAACTGTATCAATATCTAAAAGCCCTATACCATTTACTTTTTTTACTGAACTTTCTACTCCACTAGGATCTTCAAGGCTATTGCCTAGCATTTGATACCCACCACAAATTCCAAAAATTTTACTACCATTTTTATGAGCTTTTATAATCTGTTTTTCTAAACCAGAATTTCTTAAATATATTAAATCTTCAATTGTATTTTTAGAACCTGGTATTATTAATAAATCAGGATTATTTATTTTTTCCCCACGCATAACATATCTTAAATTAACATCGTCAAAAGCTTCAAAAATATCAAAATCTGTAAAATTAGATACATGTGGTAAATAAAGAACTTCAATGTTTATATCGGCATTTTGATCTTTTTTATAAAATTTTCTAGTAACACTATCTTCTTCTTCAATATTTAAATTTGAATAAGGGATAACTCCTAAAACAGGTATACCTATTAAATCTTCTAATTGTTTTAATCCAGGTTTAAGTATTTCAATATCTCCTCTAAATTTATTTATAATTACTCCTTTTACACGCTCTTTTTCTTCAGGTCTTAAAAGTTCATAAGTACCATAAAGCGAAGCAAATACACCACCTTTATCAATATCTCCAACTAAAATTACTGGTGAGTCTGATATTTCAGCCATTCCCATATTTACTATATCATTTTCTCTTAAGTTAATTTCAGCAGGAGATCCAGCTCCTTCCAAAATAACTAAATCATTTTGACTACTTAAATCATTATAAATTTTTTTTATTTTTTGTTTTAAACTAGGTTTAAAACTATCATACTCAATAGCCGACATATTTTTATATACTTGCCCTTCAATTATTACTTGAGCTTTTTTATCAGCTGATGGTTTTAATAAAATAGGATTCATTTTTACATTAGGAACACATCTAGCAGCCTCAGCTTGTACAACTTGAGCTCTTCCCATTTCATTACCATTTTTAGTAATATATGAATTTAATGCCATATTTTGTGATTTAAAAGGAACTACTTTCATATCTATATCATTAAAAACTCTACAAAGTCCAGCTACAACAATACTCTTACCAACTGAAGAACCTGTCCCTTGAACCATAATTGATTTATTCATTATCTACTCCTTTATATTCAATAAATTTTTTTACTAAATTATAAGCAAATTCAAAGTTGTTATAAAAATGAACATGAGGATATCCTGCTAATACATTTTTATATTTATATCCACCTAACCATTTTTTAGAAGGTTTACTAAATTTATTTATTTTATAAACTTTTTTATTAGTTTTATTATCTAGAACTTTTGATCTATGAAATTCATGTGCTCTAAACTCAATATCATTATATTTAGCTTCAATATAACCAAAATGTTGCAACCTAGAAGTCATCTTTACTTTTAAATCAAAAACTTCAGACATTTTATATTTATTTTTTTCAAAATCTATTATTTCTTTTGATAAATACATTAAACCACCGCATTCAGCATAAATAGGACCACCATTTTTTGCAAAACTTTTTATACTAGATAACATAGATTTATTTTTAGATATTTCTAAAGCAAATTTTTCTGGAAACCCTCCTCCAATAATTAAACCAGAAATATTTTTAGGAATTTCTAAATCTGAACAAGGAGAAAATTCTATTAAATTAATACCTAAAGATTTTAAAAAATCTAAATTATCTTTATAATAAAAGTTAAAAGCTTTATCTTTAGCAATTCCAATTGATAAATCTAAATTTTGAAATTTATAATTAATATCTTTTACTTTCTTATTTTTATTTTTCGTTATTTTTAATAATAAATCTAAATCCACAGTTTTTTCTATTGATTTTGATAATGAGTCAATTTTTTTATTTAAATCTTTTATTTCATCGGCAGGTATTAAACCTAGATGTTGACTCTCTACTGCTATATCTTTATTATTATTTAAATATCCTAATACTTTTACATTAGTATTTTTTTCAATAGGATCTTTTATTAATTCAAAATGACTTTTGCCGTGAACATTATTTATTATTACTCCTTTTAAATTTACATCTTTATCAAATTTTTCAAAACCTAAAACTTGTGCTGCTGCTGAAGTAGAAGTTTTAGAACCATCGATAATTAATATTACAGGTATATTAAGGACTTTAGCTAACTTAGCTGTTGAAGATATTTCCTTTCCATTTTTATCTTTTACTCCATCATATAAACCCATAACACCTTCAACTATAGAAACATCCCCTTTAGAGTTTTTATTAAAAGTATAATTGACATAATCTTTTCCCATTAAAAACAAATCTAAATTATATGAGTCTTTTTTTGTTATAAATTTATGAAACATAGGATCAATATAATCAGGTCCACATTTAAATGGGTTAACTTTTAACCCTCTATTTTTTAAAGCTTTTAAAATCCCTATTGTAATTGTAGTTTTTCCTACTCCACTTTTTGTTCCGGCTATTATAAATTTATTCAAAACTACCTCCTAAAGCATTTAAATGATTTAGATATAAAAACTCTTTCTTTTCAACTAAAGTATTTAATGTTGCATTTTTTACTTCAACAGACCAATAATTTTCAATATTACCACTTAAAACATGTGTTAAAATTGAACCAATAACCCCACCGTGACTAACTATTAAAATATTACCTTTGTTTTTTAATAACTTTTTAAAAGTTTTGATACTTCTATCATATAATTCTTTTAAACTTTCACCATTTGGAAATTGGTAAGTTAAATTATTTGATACTATTTTCTCTCTTTGTTCAGGATATTTTTTTGATATTTCCTTAAAAGTTAAATTCTCAAAATCACCAAAATTCATCTCTCTTATCTCTTTTAAATATGTTATATCTTTTTTATGATATTTATTAATATATTTTGCAGTTTCCTTTACTCTCTTTAAATCAGATGCAAAAAAATTCTCTATATTCAAATTTGATAACTTTTTCCCAATTTTTTTTGCTTGTTTTATCCCTTTAGAATTTAAATTAATATCTGTCCATCCACAATATCTTTTTTCAACATTTGCATCAGTTTGTCCGTGACGTATTAAATATATTTTTCTCATAAAATCCCTCCTAATATATATATAGAAAATAAAAATATTACTTCATTTAATTCAACTATAGCTCCTAAAGTATCTCCTGTTATACCAGAAATTTTATTACTTATTACTTTAACAAAATAATATGTAAATATTATATTTATTAAAAATATGAAAAAATATTTATAATCAAGTAAAATAATTACCGATGTAAAACTTAAAGAAATTAATAATTGTTTAATATTTACTTGCTCAATAAATAAATTGCCTAATCCTTTTTCTTTAGCATAATTAGAAATTTTAGATGCAAAAACTACACAAAATCTAGAAATAACTGGCATAATTATTAAAAATATATAATTTGAATTTATTAAATATATTAATATAATTTTAAAAATTATTAATAAAATAAGAGATAATGCACCAAAAGTTCCAACATTTGGATCTTTCATTATCTCTATTATTTCTTCCTTTTTACGATTACTAAAAATTCCATCAAATGTATCACACAAACCATCTAAATGTAATCCTCCAGTAATTATAATCTCAAATAAAACAATAAAAAAAGATAAAAGCATTAAATCTAATGGTAAATACGTTAACAAAAATATTAATCCTCCAATTACTCCTCCAACCAAAGGAAAATAAATTACACTTTTTTGTAAATCTTTCCTTGTAACATCCAAATTAATATTTATTGGAATTCTTGTTAAAAATTGCAATAATAATATAAATCTTTTCATATTTACCTTTCTATTTAAGTTTTACTGGAATCCCTGAAATACAAGCAAAAGCTTTATTAGATAATCTAGCAACTTTTTGATTTATTCTTCCTACTATATCTCTATAAACTCTTGTATGCTTATTAGCAGGTACTATACCTGATCCAATTTCATTTGTAATTATAATTAAATTTAAATTATATTCTTTTATTTTACTTATAATTAATTCTATTTCTTTATCGATTTTATTTTCTAAACTATTAATTTCTTTATTTGTAATTTTATCCCAATCAATATTTTCTTTATAAAATATATTTGAAATAAAAACTGTTATACAATCTAAAATAAGACTATCACATTCTTTTGATATTTTATCAATATGACTTGAAATATTATACTGAAGTTCAAAAGTTTTCCATTTATCAGGCCGCATAGCTTTATGTTTTTTTATTCTTTCTTTCATTCCTTCATCAAAAGCTACAGCAGTTGCTATATATCCTTTTTTACCATCTAATTTTTTTAATAAATTTTCTCCATAAGAACTTTTCCCACTTCGAGCACCACCTGTTACTAAAATAATCTTAGACATTTTTTAACTCCCTAAATTTATCTGCAGCTAAAGACCATTGATCTTTAGTTTTTCTTTCTAGAAATGTATGCTTTTTTATAGATTTATCCTCTCTAATTTTAACAAACCAATCAATAGACTTTTTATAATTACCTAATTTTCTATTAAATTCTCCAATTATAAAAAACAATTGCAATCTTTTTTTATTATCCATTTTTAAATTTTCTGTTAAATAACCTTTTTCAAAATAATCTATAGCCTTTTTCATATGAATTTTTTCTTGTTTATAATTTTCTAACAAGCGATATATCCATGTCATTTTTATAAAAACTTTCGAAAAATCCATTTTTTTAAAATTCATAACCTTATAAGTAAGTAATTGTAATTTATATACTTTTAAAGCTATTTCTTTATCTCTAACTAAATTTAATTTTCTTTTTTTCCACCGAGGCAAAATTGTTTTTTTATATTTTTCAATTTGGTTTAAATCTATTTTGTTAAATTCCTTTTTAAAATTTGTATATCCGCAATGGTTACACGTATAACTCATATAAAAAATTGGATTGTGTTTTTCATATTTTGGACAAAAATCACTATCTCTTCCTAAAAAATTCAATCTTTTTTTCCGTAAGTGGTATGCTTCAAACTTTTTATTACATACTGGACATTCCACTTGTTTTTTATAAAACTTTTCCATCTACTATCTCCATCCTATATATATTTTATCTCCATCTTTTAATTTATCTGTATATTTTGCTCTATTTCCATTTAATTTTAAATCAAGTATGCCCTTAGAAGTTTTTAAATCAAAATCTATATATTCAAAAATATCAACAAATATCATTTTTTCTTCTTTTTGAACTTTTACTGGATCTCCATTTACAATAAAATATTGATATTCTTTTTCTTTTTTGTTAGTTTCTGGTTTAATTTTTTCTGGACTTTTATCTTTATTTTTATTTATTTCATTTTTATTTATTTCATTTTTTTTAATCTTATCATTATTTTTTAATACATAGTCTTTTTCAATTTTTTCATCATCACAAGTGAAATAATACTTTTCATAATCTATATTTAAAAAGTTGCATAATTCTTTAAGTGTTTCTATTTGTTCAACTATTATATTGTCACCTTGTTTAATTAAATAGTCTTTATTAATATTTTGACCATTAACTTTTACGGATTTTATTAAAGGAATTTCTTTATTTTCAAAATATATTATCTTATTATAATCAATATATTCTCCAATAGTTATTTTAGCATCTTTTCCTCTATTTGCTTGATCAATATATATATTATCTTTATTCTTTATTTTTGTTTCTAAAGTAGCTAAAGATCCATTAACATATATATCTGCAGGTTTACCAAGTTTACCTTTTATAAACTCTTTTTTTCCGTTTATTGTAAAATATAGATCTTTACCACGACTAGACAATAATTTTCTTGCACTATAGCCTACTAGAATTAACGCATGAGAAACTGATAATTTTTTAGAATTAAATAATCTAATATTTTTCCCATTAACACTTACTTGTAAAAAGTCTTTTTCTCTTTCTCTTATACCAATATAACCTATTCCGACTGGAGTTATATATTCAGGACCAGTTAACTTATTTTCACTAAAATCAATTGATTCAATAGAATCTACTTGTTTTATTGTAACTCTTTCATTCGGTAGATCTAATTTTTTTGCTAACTTTTCTGTTAAAAGAGGGATTTTAGACCCGCCACCTATTAAAAAGACTGCCGAAGGCGATTTGCCATTTGTCTCAATAATTTTTTTACTAATAGCTTCTGTAATTTCATCAATTGTTTCTTCTAAAACTTCTAAAATTTTATCAGTATCATATGAATGTTTAATCCCAACAATATCTTCAAATTCTACTTTTTCTTTATTTGATAATCCTTTTTTTAACTTTTCAGCTTCATCAAAATCTAATAAATATTTTTGGACTAACTGTTCTGTTATTACATCTCCAGCTTTAGAAACCATTCCATATGATGTTATTGTACCTGATTTAGTAATAGCAATATCTGATGTTCCAGCTCCAATATCTACCAATGCTAAATTTAACATTCTTAAATTCTCTTTTAAAGCAATATCGATTGCTGCAATAGGTTCTAAAGTTAAGTTTATTACTTCTAAATTTGATTTGTCGATAACTGTATATAAACTATCTACTACTATATGCGGCAAAAAAGTAGCAATTAAATCTACTTTTAAATTTTTCCCTTGATGCTCAATTGGATTTTTTATCAATTTATTATCTAAATAATATTCCTTAACACTATAACCTACACAATAATATCTAGTATCAAGATCTAACTCTTTATCTAATTCATCTTGCGCTTTTTGAATACCTTCCATTTCAATATTATTTAATAATTTTTTTTCAATATTTTTTGAAGGGTCTATTTCGCGTTGAATTTCAATAGCTTTAGTTTTTAATGCTCTTCCTGCTGCTGCTATAGCTACTTTATTTAAATTAATATCATTTCTTTCTTCTAAAACATCTACTATCTTTCTTACAATCTTCGCAACTTTAGGTATATCATGAATTTGTCCATCATACATAGCCCTTTGAGGATGTTCACAACAGTGATAATCAATAATTTTAAATTTATCATCTTTTATTTTACCAATTAAACCTATAACATTTCTAGTACCAATATCTAATGAAAAAATATAATCATCATCAAAATTAATTTTCCCCATCACTTACTCCTTTATAATATTCACACAAATTATTTATTATACAAGTTTCACATTGCGGATTTCTAGCTTTACAAGTAGCTCTCCCATGAGAAATAAAAAGGTGGTGTAATCTAATCCATAATTCTTTACTAACTCTTTCCATTAATTTTTTTTCAGTTTTTAAAACAGTTTTTTCATCTACAACACCAATACGATTAGATACTCTAAAAACGTGAGTGTCAACAGGCATTCGTGGAACTTCAAAACCTTCAATTAAAACTACATTAGCAGTTTTTCTTCCTACTCCTGATAATTCCATTAAATCTTTTAAGTTATTTGGAACTTTTGAATTAAATTTTTCAATAAGCATTTGACTTGTTTTATATATATATTTAGATTTACTATTAGAAAGTCCACAAGGACGAATAATTTTCTTTATATTTTTTTTCCCTAAATCAACTAAATCTTGTGGTGTTTTATTTTTTTTAAATAACTTTGGAGTTATTTTATTAACTTTAATATCAGTGCATTGCGCTGATAAAATAACTGCTATCAATAATTCAAATGTATTATTATAATTTAATCCATTAAATTTTTTAGGATATTTTTCATCTAACTTTTTATAAATTATTTTTATGTTTTCTTTTTTTATCATTTATTACTCCTTTTTATATATCATATAATATTTTGAATAATAAATAAACAAAGAAAATTGATTTTAACTATTTTTTTAGGGTAAACAAATTCTAGGAGGCATTTATGAAAACAAAAACAGTGAAAATAATCACTCTGATAATTTTGTTGAGCTTTTTAAATATAACTTTTGGTAATAATGATTTAACAAATAAAGAAAAGCAATGGATTAACTCTCAAAAAACTATTACTTTGAGTCCTGATCCTAATTATGCACCAATAGAATTTTTAGATGAAAATAATAAATATAAAGGAATTGCAGCAGATTACATTAAATGGATTGAAAATTATTCAGGCTTAAAAATAGAAGTTGAAGTATCTAAAAGTTGGTCAAATGTATTAGAGAAAATGGAAAATAAAAAAATTGATTTAATTGGTGCTCTTAATATAACAGAAAAAAGAAAAGAATATATGATATTTTCTATTCCTTATATTTCTTTAGAAAATGTAATAATAACATCAGATGAAATCAAAGAAAAAATATCCATAAATGATTTGAAAAACATGAAAGTTGCAGTTATGAAAGATTACGCTATTAATGACTATATTGAAAATAATTATCCCTCTATTAATATTGTACAAGTAAATTCAATAAAAGAAGGAATGCAAAAAACTTCTCTTGGCCTTACCGACGCATTTATAAATGAAATTGGTCAAATTTCTTATTATTTAGAAAATAGCAATTTAACTAACTTAAAAATTTCCGGCACTGTAAATTCAATTTCTAAAATAAGTTTTGGCATACGAGATGATTATAAAATCTTAAAATCTATAATTGATAAATCATTGTTAGCAATGTCAGATAAAAGAAAAACTGAAATCCGTAATAAATGGATAATAAACCAACCAAATACCAATCTATTTATGAATTTTTTGCAAAAATATGCAATCTTTATTTTTTTAATATTCATTTCAATAATTCTAATTAATATATATTTATCCAAAAAAATTAAGCAAAAAACAAAAGAATTGCATAATAAAAACAAAAAATTAAATGAATTAAACAACTCATTAGAACAAAAAGTTAAGAAAAGAACTAAACAATTAGAAAAAAAAATAAAAACTCTAGAAAGCACTAAAAATCAACTTGCTGAAAGCAAAAAAATGGCTTTAATGAATGACTTAATTCTAGCTTTGTCTAATGAAATTAATGAACCTTTAGGAAATATTAAGACAACTATCGATTTTTTAAATTTAAGCAATGAAAAGTTTTATAAGCAAATAAGAAAAGATGAACTAACTAAAAAAGATTTGATTAAATATCATATTAGAATTAAAGAAAATATAAATATATTAACTTCTGCTTTAAGAAAAACTAATAAAATTAATAAAGGATTCCAAAATTTTGAAATTCATAATAAGAAAAAAACAGATGTATCTACAGATTTTCAAAAAATCGTAAAAGAAATTATTAAAGAATATAAATTTAAATATAAAAAAGTTAATATGACTTTAAAAGTTAATTTTGATTTAAAAAATAAAATTATTAATTACCCTAAAAAACAAATTAAGTTTATTATAAAAAAATTAATTGACAATGCTTTATTCCACGCTTACTCAAATGAGCAAGAATACTATATTGAACTAAATATATTTGAATCTAAAAATAATATTTTTATAGTCTTAAAAGATAAAGGTTGTGGTATAAAAGAAGAACATATCGATAAAATATTTGATCCTTTTTTTACAACTACTCGTCACAGAGGTTCTCTAGGTTTAAATTTGTTTATCGTTTACAATATAATAAAAAATATTTTTAATGGTAAGATTATTGTAAAAAGCTCATCTGAAGGAACAACTTTTAAAGTTTCCTTAACTAAAAAAGGATTAAAATCTTAACTGATTTTGATCTTTTTTTATAATAAATGCAGCCATAGTACCTCTTTTATTCCCATTAGCTCTATGTGAAAAAAATAAATCATTATTACATTTTGTACACAAATTATTAATTTCAATATTCTTTTTTAAAATTCCTAAGCTTAGCAAATCATACTTTATTAATTTTTTTAAATCTAAATGGTATTTCTTCTTTTTTACAAAAAACTTCTTATATGATTTTTTCTTATTAGTAAATTTATTATAAAGATCATTTCCTACTTCATAACAACAAATGCCTATAGATGGACCAATACCTACTAATATATTTTCTATATTTGAATCATATTTTTTTAAAAATATATTAATCATTTTATTAGAAATTCCTTTTAAACTCCCCTGCCATCCTGAATGAGCTAATCCAATAATTCTTTTTTTATAATCTACAAAAAACAACGGTACACAATCTGCATGAAAAGTCATTAATCCAATATTATTTTTATTTGTTATTAAACCATCTATATTTTGAATGTTTTCATCTTGACTTGAAACTATTTTAATATTATCGCTATGTATTTGGTCTGAAAAAACTACATCTTTTTTATCTACATTAAATTTGTCTAAAAATATTTCCAAATTTTTTTCAATATTTTCTACTCTATCAGATGAATTAAACCTTAAATTCATACTTAAGTATTCATTTTTACTTACTCCACCATATCTTGTTGAAAAACCGTGTTTTAAAAAAGATATATTTTTAAATAAATCAAATTTTATAATTTCAATGTTTTTTTTCAAAATTCCTCCTAAATTTCAATTTTTAACAAACTTTTTAATGAATGGATATTTAAACCTTTATTTTTTAGATAATTAATCACTTCATTTTTTGTACAGTGTCCTGTATAAATTTTATCTACATTTTCAAATTCTTTTATTAAACTTTTAACTTCAGCATTTACTTTTTTTAAATGAAAACCACCTATAATAGCGTATATATTATTATTATTCATAACTTTTTTAGCATATTCAATAATATTTTTAATTCCTGAATGGGAACAACCAGTTATTATAACTAATCCTTTTTTAGTATTTATTACTAAAGCAGTATCATCTTTTATATAATCGATATCTCCATTTTCCAATCTATATTTGGTTTTTCTACTATTGATTTGGCCTAAAAAACAAATGTCCTTATTTATAAAATAAGGTTTATTACTTAAAATTAAGTTGAATTTTTCAGATAATTCACTTTTACTTTGATTTAAACCAATATATTTATTTTCATCTTTAAATCTTTTTAAAAAAACATCTGGATGACATATTAAAGGCTTCTTTCCTATATCTAGATATTTAAGTCCATTACCATGATCGTAATGTCCATGACTTAAAATAATATAATCAGTTTTTGACAAATCAATCCCTAGCTTTTTAGCATTTTTTATAAATAAATCGGATTGAGCTGTATCAAATAAAATGTTTAAATCTTTATATTTTAGATAAATCGATAAACCGTGTTCATTTAAAATATTATCATTTTCAAGTAGAATTTTTATTTCCATAAACACCTTTCTTAATTCTTTTTTAAATTGTATCATATAAAAAAAGAAATTTGAAGATTGTTAAATTATCTATTTTAATTATTTATTGTAAATCTAAGTTTATTATCATATAATTATTTTGTATAAAAAGGAGGAATAATGAAAAGATTTTTTGGAACAGATGGTATAAGAGGTGTAGCAAATACCGAGTTAACAAATGAATTAGCTTATAAAGTAGCAAAGTTTGGTGCTTATGTTATTACTAAAAACAAAAAGAATCCTAAAATAATTATAGGAAAAGATACTAGAATATCCGGGGATATGTTAGAATCAGCAATAATCTCAGGTATTTTATCTGTTGGTTGCGATGTAATAAAAGTAGGTGTTTTACCAACTCCTGCCGTTTCTTATCTAACGAAAAAATTAAATGCAGACTGCGGTATTATGATATCAGCTTCTCATAATCCTGTAGAATTTAATGGAATTAAATTTTTTAACCACGAAGGTTTTAAATTAACTGATGAAACTGAAAAAGAGATTGAAAGTTATATTTTAGGTAATAAAAAAATTGAAAATACCTTTGTAGGTGAAAATATAGGAAAAGTTAAAAAGTTAGAAAATGGCAATAATCTTTACTCTACTTATATTAAATCAACTATTAATAATAAATTTGATAATTTGAAAATTGCAGTTGATTGTTCAAATGGAGCAAGTTTTAAAGTAGCACCTGACACTTTAAAATCTTTAGGCGCTGATATAGAAGTTATTAATGATAAACCTAATGGCTTAAATATTAATAAAAATTGTGGATCTACTCATCCTGAAAAGGTAAAACAACTAGTTAAAAAAATAAATGCTGATATTGGGCTAGCTTTTGATGGAGATGCTGACAGATTAATTGCTGTAGATGAATTAGGAAATATTATAGATGGCGATAAAATTATGGCTATTTGTGGAAAACATTTAAAAGAAAGAAATAAATTGAATGAAAATACAATTGTTTCTACTGTTATGAGTAATATAGGTTTTTATAAATCATTAGAAAAGAATAATCTTAAAACTGTTAAAACTCCTGTAGGAGATAAATATGTCTTACATGAAATGAGAGAAAATAATTATAATTTAGGTGGAGAACAATCAGGCCATATAATATTTTTAGATTTTAATACAACTGGCGATGGACTTTTAAGTGCTTTACAGTTAATTGATGCATTAATAGATAGTAATAAAAAATTATCTGAACTAGGTAAAATTATGACAAAATATCCTCAAACATTAGTTAATGCTAAGGTCTCAAATAAAACAAAAAATAATTTTAAAAATGATGAAATAATTTTAGAAGAAATTAAAAAAATCGAAGATCATTTTGAAGATAGAGGCAGAGTATTAGTTAGAGCTAGTGGAACAGAACCATTAGTTAGAGTTATGATTGAAGGTAAAAATATAAGTGAAATAAATAAATATGCTACTAATTTAGCTAAAACAATTGAAAAAAGATTATAAAAAAATCCACCTTATAGGTGGACTTTTTTATATTTCACTTACATCTAATAACTTATTTAACATCTTTTCTAAATATTTTTCATCCTTTTTACTAAAT